>DASUTR010000208.1:0-12191 GCA_036374535.1 Polyangiaceae bacterium | reverse complement strand
GCCGAGCGGGCCGGACGACTTGCAGTAAACGAACGGCTCGGACTCGGCAAACTCGGCTTGGCGGAGCCGGCACTCGACGGTGTTCACGTCGTCGTCACCGACCGCGCCGGCCGGCAGCGCGTCGCACGTGCTCATGCATTGCTCGAAGTTCCGGTACTGCTCGTACCGCCCCTTGCAGTTCGACATCACGGCTTCGCAGTAGCGCTCGCACAGAGGAACGGGCTCGCTGCCGCTGCCGCCGTCGCCCCCGGTTCCCGTGTCGGTGCCGCCGGTGCTCGAGCCACCCTGAGTCGAGCCGCCCGAGCCACCGCTCTGCGCTCCTCCGGACGTCCCCGACGTTCCTCCGGACCCGCCCGTAGCCTGTCCCGAACTCCCGCCGGTGGTCGTGGCGCCGCTGCTTCCGCCGGAGTCGTTGCCGCCGGAGCTCGAGCCGCCCGAGCTCTCGCCGAGCGCGGGATCCACGGCGGCGTCCTCGATGTCGAAAAGCTGAGCGCAGGAGCTCGCGAGCAGCACGAGGGCGAGTCCGGCGCCGAGGCGCAGCGAACGCGGGTTCAAAACACACCTCGGATCGAAAGTTCCGCGCCGCGCGGCAGGGCCGTGCGCTCGCGAGACGAACTGGCCGATGGCGCGGTGAGCACGATGACGACGCCGCCGGCGACGAGCGCGGCGCCGCTCACGGTGGCGATCGTCGAGAACGCCGCGGACTGCTTGGCGCTGTCGCGTAGCTCGACGCCTTCCTCGGTGCAGGCGTTCGGATCGTCCGCGCGACATTCGGCTTTCGAACGGCGATTCTGATCGTAGGCGCGATAGGCGAAGAAGCCGCCCGCGACGAGCGCCGCGATGCCGGCCGCGCCCGTGACGTAGCCGAGCGTCGCCTGGACGTTCGAGCTTCGCGGTTCGTCGCGGCGCTCGCCGCCGGCCGCGGGAGATGCGGCTCGGAGCGGCTCGTCCGCGAGCGGTCCGATTTCGAGCACGCGCGTCACCGGACCGACGGGCAGCGCGAAGGTCGCGGCCCACGGCTTCTTGCCCGGCGCGCGGGCTTCGACGCGCGTGGAGCCGGGGTCCACGGGAAGCGGCGTGTTGAGCGATGCCTGCGGCACGGACACGCCGTTGATCGTGAGCGTGAGCCCGGGCACGAGGTGCTTCTTCGCGACGCGGACGTCGAGCAGCGACAAGCGCTTTTGCAGGTCTTGGGCGCGCTCGCTGGCGATGCGCTCGCGATCGAACTGCCCGCCGCGGCGCGCCTTCTGCGCCGCTTCCTGGAACAGCGCCCAGGAGCTCGCGGTCTTACCCGCCCGGTCGTAGCAGTCGGCGAGGTAAAGCATGGTCCCGAGCGTCGGGTCGAGCTCCTGACTCGCCTGAAATTTCTCGCAGGCCTCGGCGTACTTCGCGGCGTCCATGAGCTCCGCGCCGCGCTGGAACAGCGCTTCGGCCGCGGCGCGCTGCGTGGCATTCGGCTCGGCGTGGAGCGAGCCCGCGCCGAGGAAGAGCGCGCTCGCGAGCGCGCCGACGGCGACACGGGCGATCGCGCGCGATCTCATGGAACCGCCGCGGTAAAGCCGGTGGTCGCCGTGCCCGTCATGTCCCCCGCGCGTCGATCGTTTCTCGAACGGTAGAGCGGCGCGCCCTTGTAGCCGAGTTGGAGCGAGCCGTCGGGATTCACGAACGACCAGAAGTCGTCCTGCTCGAGCGATTGCACGACGGAGTGGTTGCGCGCGTTCATGCGCTGGAACGCCATGAGGCACGAACCCTCGCAGTGACTCTCGGGGTCGACCTCGTCGTTTCCGACTTGATCGGCCGCCGACACGTACAGGGTCCTCCCCGCCGCGTCGGCGAGGTAGCGCGTGGTGCCTTCGCGCATGATGACGACGCTCGGCAGCTTCACTTCGACGACGTGCCAGGTCTTGCCTTTTCCCTGGCCCGCGATCTGGGCCGGCGCCGTGTCGTCTTTGTAGTAGTAGAGGGGCCAGCCGTAATACGTCGTCTGGTAGCCGCCGTTGTTGCCTTGGATCGTACCGAACGCCGCGTCGTCGAGACCGGGCGCAAGAGCACGGGCGCCGGCGTTGTACGGCGGCCAGGTGACGAGGCAGTCGGCCGTGCACCGCGACACCGGCGGATTCGTGCAGTCGCCGGGAAGGTCGCTGCCGTAGTAGTAGAGCGTGCGGCCCGCTGCGTCGGCGAGGTAGCTGCCGAGGAACGGGCTCGTGCGGATCGTCACGTCGCCCGACGCGCCGGCAGCGCCGCCGGAACCACCCGAGCCGGCCGCGGCCATGCCGCCCACGCCGCCCATGCCGCCCATGCCGGCGCCGGGCACCGGCGCAGAATGGTAGACGCACGACTCGACGGTTCCGTCGTCCGCGCCCCCGGCTCCGCCTTCGTTGCCCGAGCTTCCGCCGGTCGGATCGTTCGCGCCGCCCATGCCGCCCGTAGCGTCGGCGCCCGTTCCACCGCTGCCCGGTGTGGAGCCGCCGGTGTTGCTGCCGCCGCTGCCGCTGTCCTCGCCGCCGTTGCCGGTAGCGCCGGTGCCGCTCGTCCCGCCCTGATCCGAACCTGCGCCGCCCGGTTGTTCGGTGCCACCGGTAGCGCCGCGGCCGCCCGTAGCGTTCCCCTTGCCGCCGGACTCGTCGTCGTCGCCCGAGATTCCCGCGGGGTCGGACATACACGCGCCGAACAGCGCGACGATGCCGCCGACGCCTGCGAAGAGCAGCGCTCGTGGCGGCGAGACTCGATTAAGGATGCGTCCCTTCATGCTCGTTCTCCTGTTTGAGCGCACTGCGCTCGTCAGAACCTGCCCCCGAACGTCTGTCGATCCCACGCGTTCGCCGACGGCGGCGCGTTGGCGGCCGGAGCGCTCGCGCCCTGCGGCGCCGGCGCGGGTGGAGCCGGCGCTGTCACGGAAGCCGGCGTCTCCGCCGCGGGGCGTGGCTTGAGCGCAGCGGCACGAGCCGCGTTGCGCGCGCGTGACTTGCGCGCGTCGCTGCTCGCCGCGGGCGCGTCCGCGCCGGAATCGTCCGCCGCTTCCGCGCTCGGTGTGGGCGAGACGGTTTCTGCGGTTTCGCTCGCTGGGGCCTGCGCGGCAGGCATGGCCGCGGGCGGCGAAACGGCCGGCACCGGCGACGAAGCACTCGGCGCGTCCGGCGCTCGCCGCATGAACAGCGTCACGGCAAGGAGGCTCGCCGCAAGCGCGACGCCGGCGGCAGGGGCCACCCAGCGCGCGCGCTTCGGGCGAAACGGAGCGGGCGTGATGCTCTCGCGGGGCTCCATCGGAGCGCTGCGGGGCGACGAAATCGGCGTGATCTCGTTGCGATCGAAGGCGACGGCGCGCAGCGTTCCCGAGCTGATCGACGTGGAATCGGGGCGCATGCGGTCGGCGTGCTCTTGGGCGACGCGGATGGCGCCGCGCCGTTCCGCCGCGCGCTTGCCGACGAGAGCGTGCATGTACTCGCCGACCTTCACGTCGAAGCTCGGCTCGAGCGGGTCCGGCATGGCGGCCTCGAGCGCTTCGAGCATCTGGTGCGCGCTCTCGAAGCGGGCGGCGGGGGATTTTTCGAGCGCCTTCAGGACGACGGCCTCGAGCGCGCTCGGGTAGTCGGCGACGACGCTGCTCGGCGCGAGCGGCTTCGACTCCGAGCAAATGTTTTTGATCGTTTCGGCGGGGTTCTCGCCGCGGAACGGGTGCTTGCCGGTCGTGACGTAATAAAGAATGATGCCGAGCGCGAAGAGGTCGGCGCGACAGTCCACGGCTTGCCCGGCAATTTGCTCCGGCGCCATGTAGCTGAACTTGCCCTTCACCTCGCCGGCCTCGGTCAGGTGGGACGCCTTGCTCGTCACCTTCGCGATGCCGAAGTCCACGAGCTTTGCGGTGCCGAGCAAAGTCACCAAGAGGTTCTGCGGCGACACGTCGCGGTGCACGACGCCGAGCGCCGAGCCGGACTCGTCGCGCAGCGTGTGCGCGGCGTGCAGGCCTTTACACGCTTGCCCGATCAGATTGACGCCGATGGGAAGTGGAATGCCGCCCTGACGCCCAGCGCGCGTGATGATTTCACTGAGCGGTTCGCCGTCGACCCACTCCATGACGAGATAGAGCGTGCCGTCGTGGTCGCCGAGATCGTGCGTCGCGACGACGTTGGCGTGATGGATCTGCGAGGCGAGCTGCGCCTCCTCGAGAAACATTTGCTCGAGCCGCGTACTGTCGATCGCGTTCGCGAGGATCGTCTTGATTGCGACGAGCTTTTGAAAGCCGCGCGTCCCTCGTAGGCGCGCCGCCCACACCTGAGCCATGCCGCCTTTGGCGATCGGAAGGAGCAGCTCGTACCGCCCTAGAATGGATCCCGTGCGGAGGTCCGTCGGCTTGGACGATTCCGACGTTCCCTCTTGGCTCGGGTTGTGCGTGGTTCTGCTCATAGTGGTACCCCGAAATTGCCGACGTTCCGCCCCGTCGGCTTTGCCGCGCTGACCGCTCGCTTCGCGATCCGGAAATCGCGAACCCGGTCATAAACGGTAGAGCATGCCTCCCACTTAAGCGAGCATTGTCTTTGTTTTTCGGCGACTTACCTTCGGTCACCGTTCCCGACATCGCACCACTGAACTTCACGTCTCTGCGACGAGACCTCTGAACGTTCGCGCGGTCCGTGCCGTTCGCCTCGCTGGGATTGCATGGCACGACTCATCGGGGGCGCGCGCGCGCCAAGTGATCGCGGGGATCGGACTTTGCGCGTGTTGCGATGCGCAACACGCGTTGCGTTACTCCTCATGGTCGCATGCGCTGCGCCTGCGAACGGCGACGGAGCTTCGGGCGCGGGGTCTACGGCGAACAGCGGAGGAACGAGCGGTGCGGCGACGGACGGTGGCAGCGGTGCAGGGTCGCCGGAATCCGGACCTACCTGGTGCGAAGCGTCCGCAGTGCTCGAGCGCAAGTGCCAGCGTTGCCATCACGAACCTCCGGAAAACGGGGCGCCGTTCGCGCTCGTTACTTACGACGACACGCAGATGCTGGATCGACGCGGCGTGCCTCGCTACGAGCGCATGCTGGAAGCGATCGAGTCCGGCTTCATGCCGGCGACGTTCATCGAGCTCGCGCCGTCCGTCGAGCCGCTCGAGGGGACCGAGAAGGCGCTGCTCGTCGAGTGGTTGTCGCGCGGCGCCGACCCCGTCGGTGGAACGAGCTGTCCGCCGAGCCGGCGCTGAGCTCTCTAGGGCGTGCGCCCCTTGCGTGCGTCAAGCGCACTCGAGAAGGGACGATGCGCACGGGGACTAGCCACAGAAGCAGAAGCACGCGTTGACACAGATTCCGGGCGACACGCCGTTGCCACAGCCACACGTGAACCCGACCGTGCCGCAGTCGTCGTCGCGCGCGCATTCCTTGTGGCACTGGCATTGGCCGATGGGTCCAGGTCCGCCGCACGCGCACGAGTAACCGGACGGACACGTGTCCTGCATGGGCGAACACTCACCCATCACGGGCCCGCCTCCGGCGCCGGCCATCGCACTGCCACCGACGCCGCCGCGTCCGGAAGCTCCGCTTGCGCCGCCGGTTGGCGAGCCGCCGACATTCGAGCCGCCGGTTGCCGTACCGCCGGTTGCCGTACCGCCCGTCGGCGCGCCACCCGTCGACGCGCCACCCGTCGACGTACCGCCCGTCGGCGTGCCACCCGTCGCCGTACCGCCCGTCGACGTACCGCCCGTCGGCGTGCCACCGGTTGAAGACCCGCCCGTGCTCGAGCCACCCGAGCCCGCCGTTGCTCCCCCCGCCGCCGAGCCGCCCGTTGTCGTGGTCCCACTTGCTCCACCGCTGCTCGGTTCGTTGAAGTCCGACCGACTTTCGCCGCAACCGACGCCCACGAGAACTCCGAGAGCCACCGCCACCAGCATTGCCCTCATCGCTCGAACCTTAGCACCGCGAGCGGCGGCGCTTTGACTCCGTGGCGGATCAAAGCGGGTCGTGAACGTCCGCGCCGTTCGTGAACGTCCGCGCCGGGGAACGGAAAGCCGATCGCTTCCGTGCGACCGCCGGCCCGCTGAAATCGCGCTATGGTCGCACGGTGGGCCGGGTGGCTACGGCAGGTTCGATGAGCCCGGTTTGGTGAAGGCATGAATCGCAACGCTCTGTATATCGGGTTGGCACTCCTTACTTCGGCTTGGCTGGGCGCTTGTTCGGGCGACTCGAGATCGCGGGGACATTCGTCCGGTACGTCGGGAACGAGTGGTTCGTCGGGCGCCGGCGCTTCGGGCGCTGGCGCTTCGGGCGGTTCGGGTGCGACGGCAGGGAGCGGCCCCATCGACCCGACGGGAGGCTCGGCTGGCACGATCGGCGGAACTCGCGGAGGAGGCACGGGCGGCGCGGGTGCGGGAGGGACCGCCGGCGCCGCCGGGAGCGGCAATGCAGCCGGCGAAGGCGGCGTGGGCGGGGACGCGGGCGCCGGCGGCGCTTCGCCCGACACGGTCGGTCCGTGTGACATCTACCGAGACGCGGGGCAGCCTTGTGTCGCTGCGTACAGCACCGTGCGGCGGCTCTCGAGCACGTATACGGGCCCGCTCTACCAAATCAGAAGTGAGAGCTCGGACCAAAATACCGGAACCGGCGGTCAGACTCACGACATCGGGCAAACGTCCGCGGGTCTCGCCGACGCGGCTCAGATCGATGCGATTTGTACGGAGACCGTTTGCACCGTTTCGCTCCTGTACGATCAATCGGGGAGGGGCAATCATCTCCCCGTCGCCAAGGCAGGCATCCAGGCCGGCGGACCCTTCGCGGCGTACGATGATTTCGAGGCGAACGCGACCAAGGGCCCGGTGACCGTCGCTGGTCACGAGCTCTACTCGCTCTACCTCGAGCCGCGACAGGGATACCGACTTCCGCGCCTCGGCGACGGTGTGCCGCGGCGCACCGAATCTCAAGGCATCTACCTGCTCGCGGACGGAACGCGCGCGGGGCGCGCCTGCTGTTGGGAGTTCGGCAACGTCGCGCCCAATCCGAGGACCTTCAACGTATCGAATGCTTTGTTCTTCGGAGGCGACATCGGCGACGGTTCCGGTGCGGGAGAGGGGCCCTGGTTCATGGCCGATTTCGAGGGCGGAATTTGGGCCGGGGGCTCGGTGGCGGGAGATCCCGGCTGGGGCGACATCAACGGACCGAATCCGCCGAACCCGAGTAATCCCTCGCTCGCGGTGAAGTTTGCGTTGGGCTTTCTCAAGACCACGTCGACCGATTGGGCGCTCAGGATGGCGGACGTGAACGCGGCGAGCAGCGTAACGACCGCCTACGCGGGAGCGTTGCCCAAACGAGTGGACAATCCGGGAGGCATCGCTCTCGGTATCAACCTCGCGAACAGCAACGAATCTTGGGGAACGTTTTACGAGGGCGCCGTCGTCGCCGGCTTTCCGTCGGACGACACCGAGCTCGCCGTCCTCGCGAACATTCGGGAGCTCGGCTACGGCGACGTTCGCGCGTCGCCGTAACGCGAGGTCCCTGCTTCTCCGCGCGCCGCGTTGCGGCCGCGCGCGGTAGCGGCGGCGGGCAAATCGACGCCTCGGAGTTTCACGTAACGTGGGTCCTTGCGAAGCACCCGCGTGACATCGGCGAATACCAGACCGTGTACCAGGGCTCGGCATCGCGCAGCGTGCGCAAGACGTACGTCATTTCCGCCGGCATGTAGTAGTCGTCCTCGGGCCACATGTCGTGCCAGCCGCCGACGACGAGATCCGCGCCGGCGTGCAGCTCGCCGAGGCGAGCCTGGTAGGTGCGCGCGTAGGCTTCCACGATCTCGCGTGGCGCCTTCCAATACTGGTAGCGCCCGAGCCCGAGGGAGCGGAGCCAGTCGCCGACTCTCGCCGAGCCGTGCAAGCACAGCGCTTCGAAAGGCGGGAAGGACACGCGCTCCGTCGCGTACAGCGGCTCGCCCGAGAAGCCGAGCGTGGCCCACGGCTTCCGGGCATCCGTCTCGACGACGAGGTGCGAATCTTCGTCGCGGTCGATCCACTCGTAAAGGCTCACGAGCGCTGGCGCCTCCGTGCCGAGCCGCGCCAGCAACGCGCCGTCCACGCTGGCGATGTGCCGGCGGCGCTCGAACTTCACCTCGGGCGGGAACTCGTCGGAGAGATCGGCGCGCGAGCCGCCCCAGTAACCCATCACCTGACCCTGGCCGCTCGCCGCCAACGTAAAACACGGCTTCGCGATCGCCTCGGCGTCCGCGATGAGCTCGTCACTCGTCATGCGGCGATACTAGCGCCGGGTTCCACGGCGCGCGTCCGCGCCCAAGCGCTCGACGAGTAGGTCCCAGACCACGCGCACGCGCGGCACCTCGCGCAGTGCTCGGTGAGCGACGAGGAAGAGATCGCTCACCGGCCAGTCTTCGGCTGCTTCCTTGAGCGCGGGTGCGAGCTTCACGGGCTCGAGGCCGTGGTGGGCGGCGCTCGGCTCGGGCACGAGGACGACTCCGAGCCCCGCTGCAGCGGCGGCGAGCTGGATCGCGAAGCTGTCCGTACGGAGCACGGGTTCGATTTCACGGGCGTGTTTGGCGAGCCACCGGGGCTGCGGAGCGTGGGCGTGGCTCTCCGTCCAGCTGATCCACGGGACGTCGCCCCATTTCCGGAGCTTGCCCGCGGACGCCGCGAGCGCGGGCGACGCCGCGAGAACCCACCGCGCCTGCATCAGGCGCGTGACGACGAGGTCGCCGCGCACGGGGCGCACCACGCGCACGGCGAGATCGGCTTCGCGGCGGGTGAGATCGAGCGGGGTGGTGCTCTCTTCGACCTCGATGCGCAGCGCCGGATGGCGCGCGAGCAACTCCTTGAACAGCGGTAACAAGAGAACGACGGCGACGTCCGGCGCGCACGCGACCCGCAAGAGCCCCGACGCCTCGCGCTCGAGGCCCTCGGTTGCGTTCGCGAAGCGCATCATGCCGGCCTCGATCTCTTCGGCTACGGGCATCAGGTTCTCCGCGGCCTCGGTCGGGGTGATGCCTTCACGGTTCCGATCGAAGAGCGGCGCGCCGAGCTCCTCCTCCAGCGTCGCGAGCCGGCGCGACGCCGTCGATGCGTCGACGCCGAGCGTGCCCGCGGCGCTCGCGATCGTACGCGCGCGGCACAACGCGAGGAAGAGTCGCACGTCGTCCCAGCGCAAATTGCCGAACGACCGCGGCGTGTCAGCCACGAGCACACCTGCCAGCGTTTCGGCCCTCGAGGGCGCGGTCTCGTCGAAAGGGACGGTCGTGCATTTATGCACGACTACCAGGTATTATTACGGGTGGCGATGCCGTGGTGCACGATGCACGTTCTCCCTCGGAACGACGGCAGCCCGCCGTCGCAGCTGAATCAAAGGAAGTTCATCATGACGACGGAGAACACCGAAACGGCCCCGCAGACCATTCTGATCCTCGGAGGCACCGGCAAGACCGGCAGCCGCGTCGCCAAGCGCCTCGCCGAGCGCGGCGTGACCGCACGCGTCGCGTCGCGCTCCGGTGACGTTCGGTTCGATTGGGACGACAGCAGCGCCTGGCCCGCCGCGCTCAAGGGTGTCGACGCGCTCTACCTCACGTATTACCCCGACCTCGCGTCGCCTCGCGCCGCCGGTCAGATTCGTGAGCTCGCTCGGCTGGCCGTTACGAGCGGCGTCGGCCGCATCGTGCTGATATCCGGCCGCGGAGAACCGCACTGCCACGCTGGCGAGAATGCCGTGCGCGAATCGGGCATCCCCTGCACGATCTTGCGCTGCGCCTGGTTCGCCCAAAATTTCAGCGAGGGTCACCTCCGCGACCAGGTGCTGAGCGGCGAGCTTGCGTTTCCTGCCGGCGACGTCGCCGAACCGTTCGTGGATCTCGACGACGTGGCCGACGTTGCGGTCGAAGCGCTCACGAACCCCGAGCACGAAGGTAAGATCTACGAGCTTAGCGGCCCTCGTCTCCTCACGTTCGGCGATGCCTGCCGCGAGATCGCGAAGGCCTCGGGCCACCAGGTTCGCTACGTGAGCGTTTCGTTGCAGTCGTACCGCGAAGTCCTGGCCACGGTGATGCCTCCGGACGTCGCCGGCTTTCTGTGCGAGCTCTTCGCTTACGTCCTCGACGGTCACAACGCCTTCATCGACGGCGACATCGAGCGCGTGCTCGGTCGCAAGGCGCGCGACTTCACGAGCTACGCAGAACGCGCGGCCGACGCCGGGGCGTGGCGTACCGCACCGTGAGCAGCGCCCGTCGATCGTGCACGGCTGGCCTGGGGGGAGGCCGGCCCGTAGGTTGAACGGCACGACCGAGCTCTCGACTCCCGTGCGCCGCTCGTGACGGGGCAGTGTCGGACTCGTGACCCGCGTTGGGTACGGATCGGTACAACAGGGGCAACCTCCGCGGCGTCCAGCACCCGACCATGAATTTTACCGTCGTTCCAAACCTGATTTTCTCGATCGTTCTTGCTTCGGCATGGGGGTGCTCCTCCGAAGAGGCATCTCCGAGCGCGAACGGCGGGGAAGCTGGATCCTCCCAGGGCGGTGGATCTCCCGTCGGGGGCACGTCGTCCGGAGGCACGTCGGGCGCCTCCACGGGCGGTACTTCTGCCGACGCCCACCTCGG
The DNA here is from genome assembly GCA_036374535.1 of Polyangiaceae bacterium. Taxonomy (GTDB): domain Bacteria; phylum Myxococcota_A; class Polyangia; order Polyangiales; family Polyangiaceae; genus PMG-095. The sequence continues at coordinate 1,632 of DASUTR010000208.1, read as the reverse complement.
CACGTTCCTGGTCACTCTCAATCCTATGGAGGGAACCAGTGCGCCTTACACGTCGATCACAGGAAAAGTTCAGTCCGGAGAAACTCCGGCCGACGTCATCGAGACGCCCGTGGCTTCCGGCAATGGATGCACGACGTTCGCCTTCTCGCGTTATCCGTGCGTGAACGTCACCTGTTCCGGGGACCAGAAGTGCGTAGGGCCCGATGACTGCCGAGAACCGCCCCCACTCGTCGGAGTCGGCGCGGTCTCCGTGTCGGGAGTCGGCCCGGACGTCCTGGACCTTTCCGAGGTCAACAAGAACTACCAGTACGCGTTCGAAATCACCTATCCGGGCTTCGAAGACGGCGACCCCATTTCGCTGACGGCCGCCGGAGATTTTTATCCGGCGTTCGTCGTCACGACGACGGGAGTGGCACCTGCGGTGCTCCAGGCCAGCGACTACTTGTTGTCGACGGGGCAGCCGCTGCTGGTCGAATGGACCCCCGGGACGAACCCCGCCGCCCGGGTCACTGTGTCGCTCAACATCAGCAGACACGGTGGCAGCCCCGGGTATCTGCAATGCGAAACCGAGGATTCGGGCTCGCTCACCATCCCCGCCGACCCCATCCGCGAGCTCATCAGCTTGGGCGTCGCCGGATTCCCCCAGCTCACGTTCAGGCGTTATACCCGGGCCGATGCGCAGGTGACGAACGGAAAGATCGCGCTGGAGGTGGAAGCCATCGCGATTCCGACGCTCGCCGTCGAAGGCTACTGCTCGTGCTTCGATAGTTCGGACTGCGGGGCTTGCTCCGATACGACCAAGTCGGTTTGTGATTCCGTGCGAAGAGTCTGTGTTGTTCCGTAGCCGTGGTGCAGTTCGCTCTCGGCGGCCGAAGGCCCTGGGACGCTTCGTTTGAAAGTGTCAAAGCTCATGTCCCTACGCTCCTCATTTCATTTCATGGCCGCCACGGTGGTGCTCTCTTCGAGCGCCGCGTTCTCCTGCTCGTCGCCGGACGCCGCGCCTTCGGACGATGACGACGGCGCTGCAAGTGGTGGCTCGCTCCCCACGGGCGGTGTTTCCTCAGGAGGTAGCGCGGGAAGCGGCGGCCCGTCGGGTGGCTCGTCCCCGACTGGCGGCTCCGGTGGAAGCGCGACGGGCGGCGCGGTTGCGACCGGCGGCTCGTCCCCGACCGGCGGCTCCGGGGGAAGCGCGACGGGCGGCACGGACGCGACCGGCGGTTCGTCCCCGATCGGGGGCTCCGGGGGAAGCTCCGGCGGAGGCGCGGGCGCGGGGGGATCGGGCGGAGGCGCGGGGGGATCGGGCGGCAGCGGTGCGGGTGGTAAGGGGGGCACGGGCGGATCCGCCGGCTCGGCATGCGGCACGGTGCCGTCCATCAAGTCGTCCACGTGCGCGATGGGCCAGTCGAACTGTTTCAGCTTCTTCGTGGCGAGCCGCGCGCGGATGTTCGCGCTCGCACAGGCCTTCAACGGCAGCACCAAGGGTTGGGGCGGCGACTTCCGCTACGGCACGGGCGACGGTCTCGCCGGTGCAGACAAGTTGTGCACCCAGGTCGCGGAGCAATCGCTTCCCGGCAATTGCCGGACCTGGCGCGCCTTTCTCAGCACGTCAGAGGTGGATGCGGTCAGTCGCGT
>DASUTR010000207.1:0-5886 GCA_036374535.1 Polyangiaceae bacterium | reverse complement strand
ACACCGTACGTCATCTCGCGACTGACGCGGCCTTGCTCGCAGGCGTCGTATTCGTCGGAGATGAAGTGGTGGCCGTGGCCGCCCTCGTGAGCCGCGGCGCCGCCCGCGTCTCGGTTGCCGCCGGACCAGAGCATCAACGTTCCTCCGGAGTTCCACCAGCTCGAACCGTTCAGCACCACGGCGCGCCAGTCGACCTCCAAGGTCGAGGGAACGTTGGAGGTGATCGCGCTGTTCGCGGCCGACGTATTGCAGTTTGCGAGGCGGCTCGAATCGCTGCCGCAGCAGCCGAGCGCGCTCGAGCCGCAAATCGGCGTCGAGGGAATGCGAATCACGCAGATGTTCACGAATTTTCGGTAGCGGAGGTAGGGCTGCCCGATGGGATCGCTGAAGCGTTTGGTCATGGCGGCTTGAATGTGTCGATCGAGCGCGCCGTTCGGTTGGAGATCGGCTTCGCTGTAGCCGTCGCCGGCGATGACGTAGTTCAAACGGTTCGTGTGCGGTCCGGCGTTTTCGACCACGGTGCCCTTGCCCCCGCAGTTGAGCGGCGGCAGCGGCGGGGAGCCGCCCGAGCCGCCCGTGATGGAGCCGCCGAATCCTTTTCCAGCGCCGCCCGAGCCGCCGGCAGCCCCGCTGCCCGCCGAGCCGCCGTTCGTCGCGCCGCCGCTTCCCCCGGTGAGGCTGCCCCCGCTCCCCGAAATTCCCGCAGAGCCGCCCGTGATGGAGCCGCCGGTCGCGTTACCGCCGGTCGCCGTTCCCCCGATCGCGGAGCCACCCGTTGCGCTGCCGCCGGTCGCGGAGCCGCCGGTTGCGCTGCCGCCCGTCACCGCCCCGCCGGTCGCCGTGCCACCCGTCATGGTAGCGCCCCCGCTCGACGCACCTCCCGTCGCCCCGACGTCGTCGTCGCCGGGCTCGGTCGTGCCCGAACAGTTCACGATGAGCGGGAGTGCGAGCAACGTGCTCACGGCGGAAAGGGACAGTGCTCGGCGACTCATGGACGATGCCTCCAAGGAGGGCGAGACGGCGGGGCCTCCGAATCGCTCACATTTCGTCAACGGCGGCTCAGTTTCCTCGGATCGTCGCGTTGCGTCCGTTCCTCTCGAAACTTTCCGGCTGAACGGTGCTCGCTTCGAGGGGTTTAGCCCGCGATTCAAACGACCGGTTCGTTTCGCGTGAAGCGGCAACCAAAGGCCGGCTCGGCGCCGCGGTGTCAGCCCGCACCGTGCGTAGCGCGACGCCGCGCGCTGAAACTGACGGGGCAGCGCGTCATCGCGTCGTGCGCAACGTGAACGCGCGGTCCGCTCTTTGCACGGAGGTTGAGGTCCCTGTCCGGTCGAGGTGCATCGTGTCATTCGCGCATAACGCTTGCCGTCTCGCGTCGGTAAAACGCGTCGTCGCCCTCGGGCTTTGGCTCTCGGCCTGCTCCCAGCACGACGAGGTTTCCGTCGAACCCCTCGCGAGCGAGCCGTTGCCGGAAATCATTCGGGGCGGGTGCTTGCCGAGCGCGGCGGGTGAGGGTTGGAAGAACGGTTTCCTCCCCCAACAGACGGGACAATTCGTCACCAACATCGAGCTCGTTCCGAACGCCGAGCCCGTCGACGCCGTCGTGGGCATTTCGAACGGTCCCGCCGATTCGTTCTCCGACCTCGCCGCGATCGTGCGCCTGAACCCGGACGGGTTCGTCGACGTGCGCAACGGAGATCGGTACATGGCGGACCTCGAGCACCGGTACGGCGCCGGCGTGCCCGTCGATCTGCGCGTCGAGGTCGACATCGTCAATCACGTCTACGACGTCGACATCGAGCTCCTCGACGACACGCTCCTCCCGCTCGCGCGCGGCTATCGTTTCCGGACGGAGCAAAGCGCGGTCACGCGCCTCGACAACGCCGCGCGCATCCTCGCGACGGGGAGCGGCTCGTTCGACGCGTGCCACTTCTCGACCTACCGGCGACCGGATCCGTGCTTGCGCGCTCGCGCAAACGGCGGTTGGGTGAGCGAGGCGTTCCCCCGCCAGGCCGGACGCTTCCGCGTCTATTACCAGGCGTGGATGAGCGATCCGAACATGGATGCGGTGTTCGGGCTGTCGAACGGCGCTCCCGGCGGCTTCGCGAACCTCGCGGCGATCGTTCGCTTCAACGAGCAGGGCATGCTCGATGCGCGGGACGGCGGCGTGTACCGCGCCGATACGCCGATTTCCTACGATTTTTCGGAAGTGTTCCAGGTCATCATGGACGTCGACGTCTCGGCCCACACGTATTCCGTGCTCGTGAGCGGGCGGGAGCATCTCGGCGAGTACGTTCCGCTGGCGACGAACTATCGGTTTCGCACCGAGCAGGCGAGCGCGCCGGCTCTCGATCACTTCGGTCAATTCGTCGAATGGGACGTAGGTGAAGTCAGCGCTTGCTTCTTCACCGTCGACTATCCGTGATCCGCGACGGGCGAGCGTAGGAACGAAGCCGCGAGGTTCGGGCGATCGCCCGTTTTTTGCTTCCGGCGGGAGCCTCGGTCGGTGATGGTGGCGGTCTCGATGACCACGGCGACCAAAGGTTTCTTGGGATGGGTCGAGCGAACCGGCAACAAATTGCCTGATCCGGTGTTTCTCTTCCTTTATCTGATGGCGGGCCTGGTCCTGCTTTCGGTCGTGGCCGCGCTCGCCGGTGTTTCCGCCGTCCACCCCACGCAAAAACAACCGGACGGCACCGCGGTCGTCATCGGCGTCGAGAGTCTCCTCTCGGCGAAGAACGTGGCGCGTCTCTGGGTCGAGATGCCGAAGACGTTCACGCATTTCCACCCGCTCGGCTACGTGCTCGTCGTGATGCTCGGGGCGGGCGTCGCGGAACGCACGGGACTTTTCGCGAGCGCGATGACGCTCGCGGTGCGGCGCGCGCCGACGAGCCTGCTCACGCCGATGGTGGCGTTCGTCGCAATGGTAGCGAACCACGCCGCAGACGCTGCGTACGTGGTCCTGATTCCGCTCGCCGGTGTCCTCTACGCGGCCGCGGGTCGGCACCCCCTCGCCGGTATCGCAGCTGCTTTCGCCGGGGTCTCGGGGGGATTCTCGGCGAACGTCGTGCCGGGCCAGCTCGACGCGCTTTTGTTCGGTATTACCGAGCAATCCGCGGAGGCGCTCTTGCCCTCGTTCGACGCGAACATCGCGGGCAACTGGTACTTCATCATCGCGATGACGATGACGTTCCTGCCCGTCATTTGGTGGGTCACCGATCGCGTCATCGAACCACGGCTCGGCGCGTGGCGCGACGAAGCGCCGGCCGAGCCGCCCGAGTCCGGGGCCGAGGTCGCTAAGGGAGCGCTCGGACCCGAGCAGACGAAGGGTGTCCGCCGCGCCGGGCTCGCCGCGCTCGTCGTCACGGTCGCGTGGATCTTCATGACGCTCGGTCCCGGCACGCCGCTCATCGACGAGGCGGCTTGCCCCGACGACAAGCTGGCGCTCGGCAAGTGCTCGCTCCAGCTTCGGTTGACGCCGCTCTACCAGTCGCTCGTCGCGGGGTTCTTCGCCCTATTCCTGGCCGCGGGTTGGGCGTACGGCACCGCCGCCGGCACGGTGAAGGGACACCGCGACATCGTGAGGATGATGAGCGATGCCATGAAGGACCTCGGCTACTACCTGGTTCTAGCGTTCGCCGCCGCGCATTTCGTCGCGATGTTCAATTGGTCGAACCTCGGTCTCGTCTCGGCCGTTCACGGCGCCGGAGTCATCGAGAAAAGCGGACTGCCTCTGCCCCTCCTGCTCGGATTGGTCGTCGTCTTCTCCGCGGTCGTAAACCTCTTCATCGGTTCGGCGAGCGCCAAATGGGCGCTGCTTGCGCCGGTCATGGTGCCGATGCTGATGCTGACCGGCGTGAGCCCCGAGGGCACGACGGCCGCGTACCGCGTCGGCGATAGCGTCACGAACATCGTGACGCCGCTCATGGTCTACTTCCCGCTGATCCTGATTTTTTGCAGGCGATGGCAGCAGGACTTCGGGCTCGGAAGCCTGACCGCCATGATGATCCCGTATTCCGTGTGGCTGCTCGCCGTCGGACTCGTCCTCACGATCGGATGGGTGTACCTGGACTTCAATCTCGGACCCGGCGCTCCGGTTCGCTACCGCGTGCCTGCGGCGGCGGTGACGCCCTGATCGTCAGCCTCCGCGGATCGCCGCGGCCACTTCACGGGCGCCGACCTCGGCGATGGTCTGGGAGATCTTCCATTCGTAGCCGTCGGGATCCAGGAACATGAAGACGCGGTCGCCGTAGAATTCGTCGACGGGCGCGAGCATCACCTCGAGTCGGGCTTTCCTTACGACCGCGTAGACCTTCGCGAGGTCGGGCACGGAGAGCGTGATGACCGCGCCGAGTCCGAGCGGCCCGCGGCGGATCTTGGCCGCACGAGCTCGATTTTCGTAGTGGAGCTGATCGCGACGGCCGAGGAGGAGCATCGACGTGCCGTACCCGAGGAAGGCCACCGTGAGCTCACCGTCCGCCCCCGGATAGGCGGCGGTCTCTGCGAAGCCGAGGGCCCGATAGAATCGGCTCGCCTTCTCGATGTCCTCGACGTGAAGCACGAGCGCGGGCGGCGCCGCCGCAGCGCCGCGCCCGGTCGCTTCCGCGTGGGGAGCCGCCGTCAGGTCCCTTCGAGCCTTTTCCGTAGAGCGACCAGCGTTTCGAGCGCCGCCGCGAGCGAGCGCGCCGGGTGCGCGGCCGCGAGCGCGTTTGCCCAGTCGGCGTGACGCTCGGCCAAGAGCTCCATCGCCTTTTTCCCTTTGCGCGTCAGGCGCATGAGCTTCGACTTTTGGTGCTTTGGATTGTCGAGCCATTCGATCATCTCCGTGGCGGCGAGGCCGTGCGCGACCTCTTGAACGCTCTGTCGCTTGAGCCCCATCGTGCGGGCTACGTCGGCCACCGAAACCGGGCCGTGCTCGACCACGCCGAGCACCTGCCAGCGGGCGCTCGTGAGCCCCGCCGGGGCGGCGACCGCGTCGCCCGCATCGAGGAGGAGGCGATTGAGCTTGAACACCTCGAGAACGAGGCCGGTGAAGAGCGCGCCGCGCCGCCCGAGCTTCGACATGCCGGTCGGACGCTAGCGGCTCTGACAGGTTCCTGTCAAAAATCTAGGCTCATGACAGGGCCCTGTCAATGAGGCATTTCAGCGCGTCGAGCGCGCGCCGGGCGTCGCGCCGTCTTGACGCTCGAAGACGGCCTCGTTGAGGGCTGCGTCGATTTCACTGCGCAGCGATTGCGCCGACATCTTTCTGTGGAGGACGCGCTGAACGCGCGCACGATTGACCGCGCGGAGAACGACGTCCGTGCCGAGCTCGCGGCCGACGAGGACCCGCCCGACCTTCGGCCACCGGGACCGAACGGTCTCGAGAAGGTGGCTGCCGTTCGCGCCCGGCAGGTATTCCTCGGCCACGACCAGGTCGACGCGGCGCTCGTAGAGGATGCGGAGCGCATCGGACGCGTTGCTCGCGGTGACGACTTCGAGGTCGTCGCTTTCGAGAAGCTCGGCGAGCTCGGAGTCGTCGCGCGCGTCGTCGACGACCAGGCACAGAAAGCGCGCCCGGCGCGGACGACAGGGGGTCGGGGGGACGAGACTCAGGTGGGTGGGGGGATTTTTCGTTTCCATGACTCACAGCGCCGGTTTCGAGAACGCCGCCGCGGGGCGGCCGAACAAGAAGCCCTGCATGAGATCGCAGCCGAGCTCGATCAGCGCGTCGCGTTCCTCGACGCGTTCGACGCCCTCTCCGACGACGGCGATGCCGAGATCGAGACAAACGCGGATCATCGAGCCGACGAGCTTCTGCTTGGTCGTCGAGCGGTGAATGCCGCGGACGAGACTCATGTCGAGCTTGACGAGATCCGGTTCGAGCGCTGCAAAGCTCGTGAGACT
>DASUTR010000206.1:0-2868 GCA_036374535.1 Polyangiaceae bacterium | reverse complement strand
ATCGTCTACGTCGTCGACACCGGCATCGCGCGCCTATCGCGCTACGACGCGCGCACCGGCACGACGCGCCTGCAGCTCGAAGCCATCTCGCAAGCGAGCGCCGAGCAACGTAAGGGCCGCTGCGGCCGCGTTCGCGACGGCATCTGCGTGCGCTTGTTCGACGAGCAGAGCTTCGCCTCGCGCCCCGAATACACGGACCCCGAAATCAAGCGCACCGGCCTCGCCGGGGTCATCCTCCGGATGAAGGCGCTCGGCCTCGGCGCGGTCGAAGACTTCCCCTTCCTCGACCCGCCTCAGTCACGCGCCATCACCGAGGGCTACCGCGTGCTCCAAGAGCTCGGCGCCCTCGACGACGAGCAAAACCTCACGAAGCTCGGCCATCAGCTCGCCCGCTTCCCGCTCGACCCGCGCCTCGCCCGCATGATCGTGGCCGGAGCCGAGCTCGGCTGCCTCGACGACATCCTCGTCCTCGCCGCCGCCCTCGAGCTCCAAGATCCGCGCGAGCGGCCCCGCGGCCTCGAAGCCAAAGCCGATCAAGCGCACGCGAAGTTTCGCGACGAGCGCTCCGATTTCGTGGGCTTGCTCAAACTCTGGGGCTTCGTGTGCGAACAAGCCGATCGGTCGAGCTCGCAGCTTCGCCGAGCGTGCAAAGACAACTTCCTTTCGTACATCCGCGTGCGCGAGTGGCGGGAGGTGCACCGCCAACTCCGCGACGTCGTGCGCGAGCTTCGTCTCGTTCCCCACTCCGCTCGCGGAAAACCGAACGCTCAGCGCCCGAATCCCCAAGCCGCGGACGAAGGCGTCCACCTCGCGCTCCTGAGCGGCCTGCTCTCGCGCATCGGTCAGTGGAACCCCGAGCACCGCGTGTATTTCGGCGCCCGCCAGACGCGCTTCCTGCTGCACCCCTCGTCGGGCCTCGCCAAAAAGCCTCCGCCCTGGGTCATGGCGTTCGAGCTCGTCGAAACCTCCCAGCTCTTCGCCCGCACCGCCGCAAGGCTCGATCCCCTCTGGCTCGACCGCGTCGGCGGCCACCTCCTGAAGCGCAGCTACTCGGAGCCGCACTGGTCCGAAAAATCCGCGCGCGCGTCCGTGCGCGAACACGCGACCCTCTTCGGTCTGCCCGTCCTCCGGGACCGCAGCATCGACTACTCGACCGTCGAGCCCGGCCGCGCCCGCCTCATGTTTCTCGAGCACGCCCTCGTTCGCGGCGAGTACAAGAGTCGCGGCGCGTTCCAGGAGCGGAATAGGCGCTTGCTGGCCGAGGTCGCCCGGCTCCGCGACAAGGCGCGAAAGAGCGACATGCTCGCCGACGACGAAGCGCTGTTCCAATTCTTCGATCGACGCGTCCCCGCCGAGGTCGTGAACGGCAAGACGTTCGAGTCGTGGCGGGAAATCGCCGAGCAGAAAGACCCGAACCTGCTTCTACTCGATTGGTCCGATGTCCTCGGCACGGATCGAACGCTGTCGCCCGAGCTCTATCCCGACTCCCTCGAGCTCGCCGGCGTCACCGTTCCCCTCACCTACAAATTCGAGCCCAGCGCCGACGACGACGGCGCCTCCCTGAACCTGCCGCTCGCGCTGTTGCCGCAGCTCGAAAAGAGCGCCCTCGACGGCACGATCCCCGCGTGGCGCGAGCAGAAAATCGCGGCGCTCCTCGAAGAACTGCCGCGCGCGCTGCGCCTCGAGGCCGGCGATCGAAAACAGCTCGCCACCGAGCTCGCTCGTCACCTCGAATCCGCGCGCGGCTCGTTCCTCGAGGCGCTGTCCCGCGGCGTGTTCGAGCTCCGCAACGTGAAGATCGAGCCGAACCAATTTCGTCCCGACGCCATCCCGCGCCACCTAAACTTTTATTTTCGTGTCGTGGGCGACCGAGGGCACGTGCTCGGCGAAGGCCGCGACCTCCGCGAGCTCCGCGAACGCTTCGGCGCGGAAGCCCGTGAATCGCTGCGCGACGCGGCCGCGCCACAGGGTTTTCAACCGAGCGGCATCACCACGTGGAGCTTCGACGAGCTCCCGAAGCACGTCGCGAACCGAGTGAACGGCACCGAAATTCGCGCGTTCCCCGCGCTCGTCGACCAGGACAACGCCGCGGGTATCCAGCTCTTCGAAACCGCCGAAGCCGCAGAGCGCGCGCACGCCGGCGGCGTGCGGCGATTGCTCCGCATCGCGAGCAAGGGCGCGCTCTCGACGCTCGACCGGCGCATTCCGGGGCCGCTCGCACTCAAGACCGGGCGCGCGCTCTCCCGCACCGAACAGGCGGCCTTCGCGGAAACGGTCCGCGCGCGCGTCGTGATCGAAGCCTTTACGCTGGCCCCCGGGCGCGAGCAGCCACGCACGCGCGACGATTTCCAGCGCCTCCTCGCGCACGGCACCCCGCGCCTCTACCCGGCGTTCGAAGCGCTGCTGAAGCTCCTCGCAGCCGTGCGCACGGAGCTCGAAAAAACGGCGCGCACGCTCGAAACCGCTCGCGCCCAGCCGAGCGGCGCCAAGGCGAGCGCCGACGTTCGCGAGCAACTCGAACGGCTCATCACCCCCGAGCTCTTGTTGTACGCCGATTTCGAGCGACTCGCCCAGCTACCGCGCTACGTCGCGGCGGCTCAGGCGCGGCTCACGCGCGCGCTTCACGACCCGCGCAAGGACGCGGGCAAAGCGGAGCCGATCGCGGGCGTGCTCCGCGAATTCGCCACGAAGTACCGCGCAGCGAAGGACCGCGACGCGGCGTATCGCGTGCTCTTTGGGCTGGAAGAGCTACGGGTCGCAACGTTCGCCCCGGAGTTGCGGCCGGTGCGGGCGCCTTCGATCGCCGAGGCAGCGCGAATGGTAGCGGAGCTCAACTAGCTCGAGCCGAGCGAGCGAGCGAGACGAGAT
>DASUTR010000205.1:0-7173 GCA_036374535.1 Polyangiaceae bacterium | reverse complement strand
CGCCCAGCCGAACCCGCTCCAAGCGCTCCAGCTACCGCCGGTTTCAGTGGCCGTGTAGATTCGGTCGTTGCTGGCGCGAACGAACGCGTGCAGCCCGCACGTGTCGCGCACCAGAGACGGAGCCGTGCCCGAAGCGGCCACAAGCCCGTCGGGCAGCGCGGGGAGCGAGCCAAACGTGTACGTGAGCCCCTCCTTGCTTTCTTCGATGGTCTCCGCGAATTCGTCGCCGGTATCGACGGTGCATCCGCTCAACACGGATCCCATGACGGCCACCGCGAACATCAAATACGTTTTCATGTTGGATCTCCCCGACCGCGTCGTGTTGCGCACTCCGCGCTTCCTGCGATCGCGACTGCATCCTTGCCGACGGCGGCGCATCCCGCGATGGTCATTTGGCCGACAGTGGCGACGTGAGACCGTCGGTCAAATGGCCATGGTGCGAGTCCTAGCGATCCCACAAGGTCCTGCTCGCCGAATCCGCGCGGGAGCGGACTTCAGCAAGCGAGCGTTTCCATTTTTTGGAGGTGTGCAATGAAGAACTCGCGAGTCGAAGTCGGAGCATTGGCGGTAGCGGCGCGGCTTTTCGGCGGTTGCGGCGTGCAGCCGGGACCCCCACTCCGGCGTGAGATCGACGTGGAGCCGGCCGCGCTGGAGGGCTACGCCGCGCCCTGGATCCGCGGCGTCCACACGGTGACGCGGTTTCGCCCGCCGCGCTTCGACGCGTAGAGCGCTTCGTCCGTCGCTTTGAACAGCGATTCCCACGTGCGGCCCGCGGCCGGGAACGAAGCGACGCCGACGGAGCAGGTGACGCTCAACATGCCGAGCTCGGTCTTGAACGCCGAGGCGCAGAGCTCCTGACGGATGCGCTCGGCGAGGAGTGCAGCGCCCTGCTCGTCGGTCTCCTCGCAAACGACGACGAACTCTTCGCCGCCGAAGCGACCGACCGCGTCGGTGTCGCGCTTGACACGGCGGAGCACGTCGCCAAGCCCCTTGATGACGACGTCGCCCACGTCGTGGCCGTACGTGTCGTTGACGCGCTTGAAGTGGTCGATGTCGCACACGAGCACGCTGAGCGGCTTGCCGAAGCGCTCGGCGCTCTTGATCTTCTGCACGGCGAGCTCTGCGAGCGTGCGCTTGTTCAAGAGACCGGTGAGCCCGTCGGTCGTCGCCATCTCTTCGAGGCGCTTGAGCATGCGCGCGTTGGCGAGCGAGACGGCGACGTGGCTCGCGAGCACTTCGAGCGTGGGGCGCACGGCGTCGCCGAAGGCGGCGCGCCGCTGCGAGCCGAGCACGAGCGTTCCGAGCGGTTTTTCGTGCACGAGCAGCGGCAGGACGAGCAACGACGGCATCGCCGGCGGCACGAGCTTCTTCGTGAACACCACCTGTCTCGTCGCGTCGTAGTCGCCGCGATAGGGCAAGGCATGACGGTTCGCGACGACCATCGAGACCAGGCCGGAGTTGTGCCGGAAGCGCTGGCCGACGAGCGCTTCGGTGCCCTGCCCGCTCGCGGCGCAGATTTCGTGAGTTTGCGTCGCCTTGTCGACGAGCGTGACGACGGCGAAGTCGAACGCGGCGAACTCGCGGGCCCCGTTGACGCCGGCTTCGATGACTTGCGCTTCCGTCGTGGCTTTCGCGAGCGCTCCGGCGGCGCGGTAGAGCTTGCCCTGCTCGACCTTGGCGCGATCGAGCTGCACGAAGACCCGCTCGTTGTCGATGGCGCGCTGAACGAAGCGCGCGGCGACCCGCAGCGTTTCGAGCTCGGAAGCCGAGAACGGCTCGCGCGCCTCGCGATCGACCACGAGCAGCCCGCGCGGGTGACCGTCGCCGAGCGGGGTCGCGCAAGCGGCGCCGACGCTCGGACGCCCGGCGTAGTAGGGCAGGTGAACGCCGGTGCGCGCTCCCTCGATCGCGACTTGCTCGCGGCGCTCGAGACACGCCCCGAAGATGCCGTCGCGGGAGCCGAACGGCCCGGGGGCGATGGCGTCGTCCAGCGTCGAAACTTCTTGGATCGTGAGGGTCGCGCCGTTCGCGTCGAGGCCGAGCAGCATCGCCGTACGCAGACCGAGCGTGCGCACGAGCAGCGCGAGCGCGAACTCGACGGCCTGGTGGATCTCGTCGACCCCCGAGTAAAGCAGGCGATGCTCGTCGTCGCCGAGCGGCGTGAGCCCGGAGTCTTTGGCGCTACTCGGCGCGCCGAGCAAGCGGTACGAGCGCGCGGCGTCGCGCATGCGCGTGATTTCGCCTTCGATGCGCGCGCGGGAGAGCTTTCGGACCCGCGCGAGCTCGGCTCGGAATACGGCGAGGTTCAGGAACGCGAAGAGCGCGAGCAGGCCCGCGTGCGCGACGGCGCGATCCGGCGCCGGTTCCCCGAGAGCGTAAGCTCCGAGGACGGCTTCGAGCACCAGAGCGAACAGGGCCGCGAGCACCGTCGGGACCGTGCCGGTGAATCCGGAACCGACGAGCGTGACGGCGTAGACGAGGGGGTAGAAGGGCCCGTCGAGACCGCCCGGTGTCTGGAGCACCACGGCGTACACCCCGACGAAGAGGTGCAGCAAGAGCTCGAAGTCGAGGCGCCGGAGCTCGGCCTCGGGCCCGAGCGAGCGCAGGCGCTTGCCGAGCCGGACCCCGAGCGACACGACGAACGCCGCGAGCACGCCGAGACTCACCCGCTCGGGCGCCTTGCCGGCCGTCGCCATCACGAGGTAGGCGGCGAATCCGAGGGCGAAGGCCGAGCCGGAAGCACGCCCAGCCCCTCGCTGAAGGGCGAGCAAGGCGCGAACCAGGGGATCCATCGGCCTTTCCGCGTACCAAAGGACCCGGAGGGCGGCCTAGTTTTGCGGGTGCTTGAGGAAGACTTGCTTGCGCTGCTTTCGCGGCTCGCGCTCGCCGGGCGGGGGGCTCTCGTCGAGGAGCAGACTGGCGGTAAACGACACGATCTGGTCCTCGGGCCGCCCCGTCCGCTCGTGATACCGGAGCACCCAGTCGGCGAACGCCGGGTGGTACGCGGGCGTTTCGACGATGCGGCCGTAGTAGTTGTTGACGTACACGTCGTAGCCGAGCCGCGTGGGAATGCGCTCGCCCGGCGGGGGGCGTCCCGGGCGCGTGAGCTCGTTCCACGGGTCCACGTGACGCCCGTCCCTGGTGACGGCGTCGACCGTCAGCATGAAGTCGCCACGCATCGCTTCGGGCGCGAACATGCGCCAGCCCTGGTAAAGCTGCAGGTAGTGCACGAGCGCTCCGCAGAACGCAGGCTGGGGCGGGCGAAATCGCTCGGGAATGATCGGATTCTCCGCGCCCGCCTGGGCCGCGCTGGCGTAGAGCGCGAGCGCGACGGCGAGCGGAGGCAGTCGCCGCAACCAAACGCCATCGCTCGGATGGGGCGGCGTGCTCACGGAGCGTCGCGCGGCCGCCTCGACGCGTTCGGCACGTCCAACGGCAGCGCGCGCGAGCCCGACGAAGAGTCTCGCGCCGTACGGCAAACTGGCGACCTCGAGCAGCGTCTTTCCGAACGGCATTTTCGGCAGCACCGAACGCAGGCTCTCCGGCTCTGCGGCGATGCGCCGCACGCGCTCGGCGAAGAGTCGAGCCCGAGGCCGCTCTGGCTTCTTGGTCTTGCCGCGCGCGCCGCGCTTGGCCCAGGCGTCGAAGAGCGCGCCCGGCACGAGGAACGGCGCGTAGCAAATCATCGCGAGCGAGAACAGACCGACGTTCATGAGCAGCGAGAAGCCGGCGTGCAAACCGGCGATCGAAAGCAGCGCGAGCGGGCGCGCGAAGCGCGTGAAGACGGGGAACAGCAAGAGCACCGGGATCGTCGCCTCGGCGGCTCGAGCGGCGTGCGTGAGCAGCGCCGTGAGGCCGGGCGTGAGCTCGCCCCGCAGCGCGACGGCGTATCGGGTGGCGATCGGATCGAGCTCGAGCACGTAGTGGACCAGCGTGCCGTCGAGCCACATCGGGCCGTTCTTCTGCCAGGCGTTCAAGAAGTAGATGGTCGAGAGCTGCAGGAGCAGCGCGAAGCAGGCAAGATGCGTCACGCCCGAGGGCCGCTCGGCGCGCGGCTCCTCCCGTGCCAAAGAGCGAAGCTCGTCGATCAGCGAATCGACCGAGAAGCGACGGCCGAGCGGCAGAAACAGCGTCCAGAACACGAGCGACGAGAGCACGATGTCGCCGCCGATGCCGATGAACATGACGCGCCCGTGCAAGCTCAGCACGGCGACGAAGCTCGCGAGCTGGGCGAGCTTCGTGCGGTAGCCGACGAAGAGTGCGAGGTACGCGAGCGCGCACAGCGCGAACCCGAACGCCGCCTCGTACCAGTGCGACGCCATGAAAAAGAGCGAGAACGTGTGTTCGTACGGCGGGCTCCAGAGGGTCGTGTGGTTCGGCAGCAGCCCTTCGTTCGTGTACCAAGTGCGAAGGTGCGGAACGCGCTTGCCGAGATCGGCGAGCAGCGCAGCCGCGAGCACCATGCGTCCGAGCCCGAGGCTCCGCTCGTCGAGCGTCGCGTACGTCTCGACGAGATGCTGGCGAACGCGGGCGACGAGCGTCATCGACGGCGGGACGTCACGGGCGCAGCGTAACTTCCTCGAGCCACGTCACGGCGGCGGCGTAGTCGTCGAACGCCCCGCTCGGGATCTTGTCGACGCGCGCGTAGCGCTGCGTCTGGAGCTTGCCCGAGGTGGTCTTGACCAGGATGGCGACCCGCAGAAAGCCCTGCTGGAGCCGCTGGCGAACGGGCGCGAAGCGGTCCTCGAACTCCGCATCATTTCGCCCCGGCGCCGTCCGCACGTCGATCAAGATGCCGTAGCGCGAGCGCTCGAGCGTCGCGAGAGCCTGGTCCACGGGAGCGAAAACTTGCGCGACGTCCAGATCGCCGATGGGGACCGAGGTGCGCTCGAGCACGACGAACCGCGAGCTCTCGAGCACGCCGACACGAACGTGCGTGCCCTCGAACCACCATTGTGGGGACGAAACTTGCGTGGCCAAAGAGACCGTCGCGAGAAGTATACTCGGATCGGTCATGGCCAAAGCAAGGTCTCGCGAAAAGGGCGCGCTTCAGAGGATCCGTGCGTCGAGCGCGGAGAAAGTGAAGGTCGCGATCACCGACGTCGACGGCATCCTCCGCGGCAAATATCTCAACCGGCCGAAGTTCGAAGCCGCGCTCGAGGGAGGCTTCGGCTTCTGCAACGTCGTCTTCGGCTGGGATGCCTCCGACGTTTGCTACGACAACGCGAGCTACACGGGTTGGCACACGGGCTACCCGGACGCCCTCGTGCGTCTCGACGAAAATACCTACCGGGAGGTGCCTTGGGACGGCGGTGTTCCGTTCTTGCTCGGCGAGTTCGTCGACGAGCAAGGCGCGCCCCTCAGCGTGTGTCCCCGACAGACGCTCAGGCGCGTGCTCGCCCGCCTCGAGGCAGCGGGGTACTCCGCGCTCGCGTCGTTCGAGTACGAGTTTTTCCATTTCCGCGAAACCCCGGCGACGCTCGCCGAGCGCGCGTACGCCCGCCCGCAGCCGCTCACGCCGGGAATGTTCGGCTACTCGCTCCTGCGCCTGAATCAGAGCCGGGATTACGTGAACGCGCTCATGGACGAGCTTCGCGCCTTTCGCGTGCCGATCGAGGGCCTGCACACCGAGACCGGGCCGGGCGTGCTCGAAGCCGCGATCCTCTATTCCGAGCCGCTCGAGGCCGCCGATCGCGCCGTGCTCTTCAAGAGCGGCGCGAAGGAAATCGCACACCGCTTCGGCATCATGCCGTCGTTCATGGCCAAGTGGAACGCCGCGCTTCCCGGCTGCAGCGGCCATATTCACCAGAGTCTCTGGGATCCCAAGGGCTCGAAGAATCTCTTCTTCGACGAGCGCTCGGATACCAAGCTGAGCAAGCTCTTCGAGAGCTACGTGGCCGGCCAGCTCCGCTGCATGCCGGAGCTCTTGCCGCTCTATGCGCCCACGATCAACAGCTACAAACGCCTCGTCGAGGGCGCGTGGGCGCCGACGAAGGCGAACTGGGGCATCGACAATCGGACGACCGCGCTCCGCGCGATCCCGGGCAGCAAAAAGAGCACCCGGCTCGAAACGCGCGTGAACGGCTCCGATTCGAATCCGTATCTCGCGCTCGCCGCCGCACTCGCGAGCGGCCTCTACGGCATCGAGAACGAGCTCTCGCTCGGCGCGCCCGTCTCGGGCAGCGGCTACGACGACAAGAAGGCGCCCGTGCTTCCGGCGAACCTGGAAGACGCGACGCGGCGCTTCGAGCGCAGCGAGATCGCCCACGAGCTCTTCGGCGACGAATTCGTCGAGCATTTTGCCGCGACGCGCCACTGGGAGTGGCGTCAGTTCGGCCGCGCGGTGAGCGACTGGGAGCTCCAACGGTACTTCGAGATCATTTGAGGGAGAGACGACGATGGCGATTTCTCAATTTTCGTTTCCGACGCGCATTCAATCCGGGCCCGGCGCGGTCGGGCTCGTCGCGGGCGCGCTCGCCGACGCGGGCAAGAAGCGGCCGCTCATCGTGACCGACCGCGGGCTCGCGCCGCTCGCTCCCGTCACCGGGACCCGGCAGAAGCTCGCCGACGCGGGGCTCGACGTCGCGGTGTTTTCGGGCATCTGGGGCAACCCGACGAAGTCCCAGGTCGCGGCCGGCGCCGAAGCGTATCGAGCCCACGGCGCCGATTGCGTCGTCGGTCTCGGCGGCGGCGCCGCGCTCGACGTCGCGAAGGCGATCCTCGTGCTCGTGAACCACCCCGGCGACCTCTTCGATTACGAGGACGAAAAGCCGGGATCGAAGCCGATCGACCGGGAGATTCCTTACTGGGTGAGCGTGCCGACGACGGCCGGCACCGGCAGCGAAGTCGGGCGGAGCGCGGTCGTCTCGGACGACCAGACGCACGTAAAGAAGATCATCTTCTCGCCTCGCCTACTCGCCCAGCGCGTCTTTCTCGACCCCGAGCTCACGGTCGAGCTGCCGGCGAGCGTCACGGCGGCGACGGGAATGGACGCGCTCACGCACCTCGTCGAAGCGTACCTCGCGAAAGATTTTCACCCGCTCTGCGACGGCGTAGCGCTCGCGGGGCTGACGCTCGCGGCACGCCATCTCGCGCCGGCCGTCGCGTACGCGCGGCGGATCGAAGCGGGGGAACGCGCGCTCCTCGGTGACGCCGCGCACGTCGAGGCGCGCG
>DASUTR010000204.1:0-2506 GCA_036374535.1 Polyangiaceae bacterium | reverse complement strand
CGGATAAAGCCGCTGGTCGTGGAGGTGCAGCGCCTGCGGCGGGACCTCCTCGCAAGCGGAAGGATCGGCGCAGCCGGCCTCGTGCACCACGTGGACGGCCGTGCCCGTCAGTGAAACTCCCAAACGGAGCGCGGCGGCGTCGAGCGGGCCATCGCTGCCTCGGCTGATGGCGAGCGACGGGTTGCGACATCCGGCGCATGCGGACGCCTCGCGCGACGTGAGCAGCGAGGCCGCCGCGAATCCGAGCGCGCCGGCGAGGGGAACGAACTTCAACGACCGGCCTTTTCCACCGCGCGGTCGATGTCGGCGAGCTTCGCACCGGAGATCGCGCCGACTCGTTCGCCGCTCTTTCCATAGACGACGAGGTAAGGAAGCTCGGGAACGTCGCCGAGCCAGCGTTCGGCCACCGGTGTGTCCCACGAGCCGACGTTGATCTTGCGAATCGCGATGTCGCTTCGCTTGGCGAGCGTCGGATAGAGGTGCTCGTCCACCTTGCGACACGGCGGACACCACGCGGCATAAAAATCGAAGATGGTGACCTTGCCGGGTACGCGATGCGGCTCGAGCGACGGAAGGTCGTCCCCGAAGCTCGCGATCTCTCGGATGTCCGCCTGGGCGGGCGGCGCCGCGGGCGGCGAGAAATCGAGGTCCGGGTGACATTTCAGACACTGCGATTCCGGGACACCGTGCTCCCCGCACCAGTCGCCCCGCTCCTTGAACTTCGCGGCTCGTTCCGGTCGACAGCGCACACAGACCTCTTCCGGGACGCCGTGCTCGCAAGCTTTCCAATTCTCGTGCGAGGCGATGCTCATCGGCGTGACGCTTCCGTGCCCGCCGCCCGCCGCGCCGCCGCAGCCGGCGAGGATCACGAGAAACACGGTCGCCCGAACATCGATCATGCGCGCACCGTAGCAGCTCGGGCTCCCCGCGCTTGCCTGCGACGGCGGGAAGCGGTTCTATGGCGCAATCAAGTGGCTACCTCGTCTGCCGACGCGAAGAAACCCAAGGGCACGTGGGGCGGGAAGCGGGCCGGCGCGGGCCGCAAGCGAAAGCCCGGGAGCCCGTGGCTCGTACCCCACCGCGCGGCGCCGCTTCACTCGGCGGAGCTCCCGGTTCGAATCACGCTCCGCTCGCACCTCAGAACGCTCGCCACACCTCGAGTGGCGGCGGTCGTCTCGCGCGCCATCGACGCATCGGGCTCGCTCGCGCCCTCCGAGTTCCGCGTGGTGTGCTTCGGCATCGACGACGATCGCGTGAGGCTCGTCGTCGAAGCGCGCAGCGCCCGTTCGCTCTCGTTCGGCGTCCGCAGCCTCACCATCCGCATCGCGCGCACCGTGAACGCGCACCTGTCGCGCGAGGGTCGCCTGTGGGCCGATCGCTGGCACGGTCGCGACCTCGCGTCGGCGAAGGAGGCGCGCGACGCCGCGCGTGAGCTGGCGAAAACCCGCGTTCACGCGAACGGCGCCCAAGGGGCCCGGACGCGCCTCGGACGACTGGCGCTCCTCAGAGCTTCACGTCGACACGCGTGATCGACATCGGGCCGATGCTGACGTCGAGCTTCTGCCCGCTCACGTCGAGCGCCGGAAGCTCGCCGATCGCCTTTTGATTCGCGGCGCTGTACTCCCAGCGCGGCGCCTTTTGCGCGGGCACGGGGGCGCGGAGCTCGAGCGCTAGCTTCGCGCCCTTCTTCGCTTTTTTGTTCAACAGAACGAACGACGCCACGTTGCGCTTCGCGTCCTTGAACGCGTACACGCTGACGCTGTCGTAGTCGCTCACCTCGCCCAAAATGAACCGGTCGCCGACGGCGGTGCGCTTGCCGTCCGGGTTTCGGTACATCTTGAACGCGAAGTAGACCGGTCCGTTCTTGCGCGGGTCGGCCCAGTACGCGGCGTACGCGAGCTCGCTGCGCGCGAACGCCGCGAAGCTCTCGGCTTGCGCGACCGCCGCCGAGATCTCGGCGCCGCCCTCGGGTCCCGCGTGGTCGTACTCGCCGAGCGCGATCGGCGCGTTCCAGCCCGCCTCCTTCATCCAGCGCTTCATGAGCGGGATGTACGCGACGTTGCCGTTCGACCACGAGTCCTTGCCCATCCAGGTGTCCGGATCGCGGTACGACTCGTCCCAGAACTTCCGAACGTCCCGCACGCGGAACTCCTGGAGCTCCGGCGAGGGATTGGTGAACGCCGCGCGGTTCCCCCAGTC
The DNA here is from genome assembly GCA_036374535.1 of Polyangiaceae bacterium. Taxonomy (GTDB): domain Bacteria; phylum Myxococcota_A; class Polyangia; order Polyangiales; family Polyangiaceae; genus PMG-095. The sequence continues at coordinate 307 of DASUTR010000204.1, read as the reverse complement.
GAGCTTCGACGTCATGGGGTAACCGTGGAAGGCGAAGATGTCGATGAGGTCCTTACCGTGCTTCTTCTTGTATTCCGCCGCGCGGCGCATGAAGTCTTTCGCGAAGAAGCCGTACTTCTTGAAGTCGGGGAACTTGTCGCTCTCGTGCCAGCCGAGCCCTTTCTCCTCGCGATACTGGAGATCGCCGGACGAATAGACGTACGCGGTCCAACCCCAGAGCGCCGGTGCCGCGATCTTCACGCTCGGATCGACCGCCTTGATGAGCTCCGCGTACTTCCGTGAGCGATTCCAGTACTCGTCGTAACCC
>DASUTR010000203.1:0-6833 GCA_036374535.1 Polyangiaceae bacterium | reverse complement strand
AGAACGCCTCCACCGTCTGAGCCGAGATCATCGTCTCGCCGCCGCGGCCCACCGCCGCCGAGATCATGATGGGGAGCTCGATCCCGTCCTTCTCGAACACCTCCCGGATGGCGACGAGCGCGGCCTTGGCGTTCAGCGAGTCGAAGATCGTCTCCACCAGGAGCACGTCCGAGCCGCCGGCGATGAGGGCGCGCGTCTGTTCGACGTAGGCGCGCTTGACCTGGTCGAAAGTGACGACGCGGAAGCCCGAGTCGTCGGCGTCGGGCGAGTTCGTCAGGGAGACGGTGAGGGGCCCGATGGCGCCCGCGACGAATCGCCGCTTGCCGTCCTGATTGGCCACGCGATCGGCCCATTCCCGGCACTGCCTGGCGGACGTCTCGTTGATCTCCCACGCGAGGTCCGAGAGGAACTGGTCGTTCACGATCTTCTCGTAGAACTCCGGGTCCTTCCGCTTGCCGTGTTCGCGCGGGTCGTCGACGAAGAACTCGCTCTGAGAAATGCTCGCGGCGTTGAACGTGTTGGTCTCGACGATGTCCGCTCCGGCCTCCAGGAAGCGCCGGTGGATGTCCCCCATCATCTTGGGCTGGGTCAGCGAGAAGAGGTCGCCGTTGTTGAGCAGATCCTTCTTCGAATCGCGGAAGCGATCGCCCCGGATGTCGGCCTCCGTCATGCCGTACGTCCGGATCGTCGTGCCCGTGGCGCCGTCGATGATGGCGATGCGCCGCTGGAGCAGCTCGGCGAGGGGATGAAGGGGAGCGTGGTTCTTGGTGTCGGAAGGCATGTTCAGCACTTTGTTCTGTTGGAAGGACCCAGCTCTGTATCGGGCTTGTCCGCGATCGCCAAGACCACCTGGAGGTGCGGCTTCTTGCTCTCGCGGCACGCGACCTCGGACGTGACGACGTCCAGGCCGGCGCGGGAAAGTAGCCCCCGGACGGCGCGCGGCGAGAAGCCGGGGTGCCGTTCGCCGTAGGGCGCCGTCACCTCGCGCTGCCTGTGCTCGTCGAGGCACAGGACGACCAGCCGCCCGCCCGGGCGGAGCACGCGCGCGCACTCCTCGAGCGCGCGGGGCGGCTCTTCGGCGTAGGTGAGCGTGTGGAAGACGAGCACGGTGTCGAACGAGGCGTCGTCGAAGGGCAGCGCGTGCACGTCCGACACCTGCGCGCGGGCGTGGGAAAACCTCGCTAGCCGGTCCTTCGCCGCGTCGATGGCGCGGGTGTTCGTGTCGATGCACACGAGCGAGCGGCAGTAGGGCGCGAGCGCGCTCGCGGCCGCGCCGTCCCCCGCGCCGACGTCGAGCACGTCTCCCAGCTTGAGGAGCGCCGCGCGGCCGACCAGGAGCGACTGCCACGAGCGGCCCGGCGAGTAGTAGCGCTCGAGGTCGTCCGACAGCCCGTCGTCGCGATCCTCCTCGAGCGCCAGGAGGCGTTCCTGATCCCCTTCGAGCGTGGCGTCGGCCGAGCGGGCCGCCTCATCCAGGAGGGCGCGCGCTGCGCCCGGGAGCGAATCCACGGACAGCGCGTAGAACGTCTGTGGCCCCTTGCGGCGGTCCCGCACGAAGCCCGCCTCCCGCAGCCGGCCGAGGTGCGTGGACACGCGGGACTGCGAGATGCCGGTCACCTTCACGAGATCCGACACGCAGAGCTCCCGCTCCCGGAGGAGGGCGCAGAGCCGAAGGCGACTCTCGTCGCCCAGCAGGTTCAGCGTCTCGACGTACTCGGAAAGGCCCATATCCTGATATCCGAATGTGCGGATAAGCCTGCCGCCTCCCCGAGCGGCCGTCAAGAACGGGTACTAAGTTGGCGGAGAAATGAGGAATTCGAGCTCAAAGTCGTCCGCCGGCGCCGGAGGCGGGTCGTGGCAGCGAGCCGCGAGCGGAGCGAGCACGCCGAAGGCGGCGGGGGGAGCGGTCGCGAAGCGAGCCGCGGGGGGTCAAGACCCCCCGGGACCAAACCCCACGACGCCCGCGGGTTTCGTCCGGGTCCGCGGTGCCCGGCAGAACAACCTGAAGGACATCGACGTCGACATCCCTCGCGACGCGCTCGTGGTGTTCACGGGGGTCTCGGGGTCGGGCAAGTCGTCCCTCGCCTTCGGCACGCTCTACGCGGAGGCGCAGCGGCGCTACCTCGAGTCCGTCTCTCCCTACGCCAGGCGCCTCTTCGATCAGCTCGCCGTACCGGACGTGGACGACATTCAGGGCCTTCCGCCCGCGGTCGCGCTCCAGCAGCAGCGCGGCACGCCTACGACGCGCTCCTCCGTCGGCAGCGTGACGACGCTCTCGAACCTGCTCCGCATGCTCTATTCGCGCGCCGGAACGTACCCGCGAGGCGCCTCGCACCTCGAGGCGGAAGCCTTCTCGCCGAACACGCCCGCGGGGGCGTGCCCGCGGTGTCACGGCCTCGGAAGGCTGTACGACGTCACGGAAGCGTCCATGGTCCCCGATCCGTCCCTCACCATCCGCGAGCGCGCCGTGGCTGCGTGGCCGCCCGCCTGGCACGGCCAGAACCTGCGCGACATGCTCGTGACGCTCGGCTACGACATCGACACTCCCTGGAAGAAGCTCCCCAAGAAGCATCGAGACTGGATCCTCTTCACGGAGGATCAGCCGGTGGTCCCCGTGTACCCGGGTTACGAACCGCACGAGGTGAAGCGGGCGCTGAAGCGCAAGGAGGAGCCGAACTACCACGGTAACTTCTCCAGCGCGCGACGCTACGTCCTCGAGACGTTCGCGGGCACCGAGAGCGCGCTCATGAAGAAGCGCGTCTCGAAGTACCTCGTCAATGCGGAGTGTCCGGACTGCGGTGGCAGGCGCCTGCGGAAGGAATCGCTGGCGGTCACCTTCGAGGGCAGGGACATCGCCGAGACGTCGCGGCTCTCGCTGAAGGAGCTCCGCGCGCTGCTCGCGCCTCGCGCCGCGGAGGGCTTCCGCGCCGGCGGCGAGCACCCCGAGCGCGCGCTCGTCGTACGGCAGATCGCGCAGGACTTCGTCGCGCGCCTCGAGACGCTCCTCACGCTCGGGCTCGGTTACCTCTCGCTGGATCGCGGCACTCCGACGCTCTCGCCCGGGGAGCTGCAGCGCCTGCGGCTGGCGACCCAGGTGCGCTCGAACCTGTTCGGCGTGGTCTACGTCCTGGACGAACCCTCCGCGGGGCTGCACCCGGCGGACACGGAAGCGCTGCTCGCCGCGCTCGACGGCCTCAAGGCGCAGGGAAATACGCTCTTCGTCGTGGAGCACGAACTGGACGTGATCCGACACGCGGACTGGATCGTCGACGTGGGCCCGCGCGCCGGGCAGCACGGCGGTGAGATCGTCTACAGCGGCCCCTTGCCGGGCCTGTCTTCCGCGACGGCGTCGCGCACCGCCAGGCACCTCTTCGGGCGCGCGCCGTTGCCGCCTCGGCCGGCGCGCGCGTCGAAGCGGCGCCTCGTGCTTTCCGGCGTGAAGCGAAACAACATCGATGGCCTGGACGTCGAGATCCCCCTCGGCGTGTTCGTCGCCGTCACCGGCGTGTCCGGGTCCGGCAAGTCGAGCCTCGTGAGCCAGGTGCTCGTCGAGCTGGTCTCCCGCGAGCTCGGCGCGGCTCCGCCCAAGGACGATGACGAAGGCGAGTCGCTCGAACGCGCGCCGGACGTCCCCAGCGGCGGTGCGATCGAGGGCGGGCTCGCCGGCATCGCGCGCCTCGTCCGCGTCGATCAGAAGCCCATCGGCAGGACCCCGCGCTCGAACCTCGCGACGTACACCGGGCTCTTCGATCCGGTGCGCAAGCTCTTCGCCAGGACCAAGACGGCGCGCGCCCGCGGCTACGACGCTGGTCACTTCTCGTTCAACGTGCCCAAGGGCCGCTGCAAGACCTGCGAGGGCGAGGGCTCGGTGATGGTCGAGCTTCTCTTCCTGCCCAGCGTGTACGCGCCTTGCCCCGCGTGTCACGGCGCGCGCTACGACGACAAGACGCTCCAGGTTCGCTACCGCGACAGGAGCATCGCGGACGTCCTCGGGCTCACGGTCGATCACGCGTTCGATTTCTTCGAGGGGGAGGACGCCGTGGTTCACCCGCTCCGCGTGCTCCGCGAAGTCGGCCTGGGCTACCTGCGGCTGGGGCAACCGGCCACGGAGCTGTCCGGCGGCGAGGCTCAGCGCATCAAGCTTGCCACCGAGCTCCAGCGGCCGCAGCGCGGGGACACGCTCTACGTGCTCGACGAGCCCACGACGGGACTGCACCCCGAGGACGTCGAGCGATTGATGGCGCAGCTCGACGGCCTCGTCGCCGCCGGCAACACCGTCGTCGTCGTGGAGCACGACATGCGCGTCGTCGCGGGGAGCGACTGGGTGATCGACATGGGCCCCGGCGCCGGTGACGAGGGCGGGAGGATCGTGTTCGCCGGGAGGCCCGAAGCGCTGTCCGGCGCGAAGGAGAGCCGCACCGCGCCGTATCTCCGGCGATTCATCGAGGAGCGAGAGCGGTGAGCGGCGGCGGCTCGGAGAACGCGCCGTTCGCGGGTACAATCCTCGAAGGATGAGCGACCGGAGCGGGGGCGAGCGAACGGACGTGCTGCACTACCTGCCGGAGGCGCAGCGCACCAGGTCTTCCGCCATCGCCATCTATACGCTCATGGCGCCGCTCTTCGCCGGCATGGCCGTCGCCGCCTTCGGCTATGGCGAGGTTGCGCTTCCCACTATCTTCGTCACCGCGCTCGCGATGTACCTCTATCGCCGCCACGATCGCAGCACGCCTTACATCACGCTGCAGGTTACCTCCGGCGTTCTGCACCTGAAGGGCAGGGGGCATCCCGGCGCGACGATCCGTCTGGAGGATCTCCACGACGTATCGCTCGACAGCAAGTCGGTCGAGCGCGTCCAGGAGGCCGGTCCCATGCCCGAGCTGCGCTTCATCAACAGCACCGTGGCGCCCGCCGTGGACGAGTCGCGCATCGAGCTCGAGACTCGCGACGGCTCGGTGTTCTTGACGGAGCACCGCGTCTCGAACCTCGACGCGAGCGAGTGGTCGAACAAGATCCGCCGTTTCCTCCGGAAAAATGGCTGGGTTCCGGAAGACGAACGACCGGAGTCCTGAGACGGCCGTGCTGGAACGGGGCCGGTCTGGTTCGACCTGTGTACCGGTGCGGACCTTCGGAGCAACCGCCGACATGGGTGACGATTTGGACCGGCGACATGGGTGACAGATTTCTCGGCTTCAAGTCTTCCCGACCACCCGCCCGTAGAATCGACGACGGGTTCCGTCAGTCCTCACGAGCACGCTAAAGAGGCGTCCATTGCTCAATTGCTTGGCTCGCCGGGCATCGAGCATCCCGAGGGCGACGGTACCGAAGTAAACCTTCCAGCACCCGTCGTCGACCGGCTCGAGACCGATGTACTCCTCATCGACGCAATTGCTAACGTAGAACTGGACGCCATCCACGCTGATGACGCCGTTGCGCTGCGCGCGTTGGACGCGGAAGTGCGAAGGATACTCGAGCTCGGGGGGCTTGTTCGGAAAGGGCTTCGGAGACGGCCTGTAGCGCGATGCCGGCGTATCGTAGCCAAGTGCTTCGTGAGGACGCACTTGGTTGTACTCGTCCCGGAAGGAGTCGAAGGCCCGCTGCTGAGCTTTGAAGCTGGAGCGCGGAGGTCTTGCCGTCTCTGCTTTGAGCGTGGAATGCATTCGCTCGTGTCGACCGTTCTGGTCTGGGCGACCCGGCATGATGCGCTCATGCCGTATTCCGAGCCGGATCCACCAAACTGCCAAGCGGGACAATCCTCCCGGGGCGAGCGACGAAAAGGGCGGACCGTTGTCGGTTCGAATCGCGTCAGGTAGGCCATATTCACGGAAGACGCTCTCGAAGGCATGGCGCACAGGCTCGAAAGTCGTGCTCTTCAGCGATCTGCAGCAGAGCAGATACCGGCTGAATCCGTCACTGATCGTGAGCGGGTTGCATCGCTCGCCGCCTACGGGAAAGTGACCCTTGAAGTCCGCACACCAGATCGCGTTTGGATGGGCATAGCCACCGAGCGCCTGCGAGTAGAGCGAACTTCTTAGCCGGCGTCGCTTCGGACCTATCAGCCCCTGCTTCTTCAAGATCTCGCCAACCGTGCTCGCTACCGGAAACTCCATCGTCGGATACTGTCGCGCGAGAATCACCAGCAGCTTCCGTGGTCCCCATCGCGGGTGCTTCCTGCGGGCTTGGACGATCAACTCCACCAACGGTTCCGTCACGACGTGCGGGTGCGTCTTCGGCGCCCGCGACCGATCGCGAAGCGCATCAACGCCCCCCGATTCGTACCGCTCCTTCCACTTGTAGCCCTGTTTTCGGCTGATTCCGAAGCGCTCGCACAGCTCCGTGAAGCTCTCGTTTGCTTCGAGCATCGCCGCGATGAATTTGACGCGCTCATTCATTGGTGACGTGTCCTGCCAGGGCATGGCACACGTTTCGCGCGATCGAGCGAAATCTGTCACCCATGTTCCCGGTCTGGCCTGTCACCTATGTACCCGGTCTGACCCGTCGATTCCGCTTGACGGATTTCCGGCGCACGCGCGCCGTCGATCGATACTAACGCTCGCGAAGCCTCGCAGCGGCTCCAAATCGACGCGCTGAGCGCTCTTCGAACGAAAATCGATTTCGCACTCGATCCCGTCGTCGATCGCCTCGCAGTGCGGCGCCAGTGAGCCCGAAAATCCATGGTGTATGGATGGGGCATGCAATCATCGACGGCTCCTCTTCACGGCGATGCATGCTTCGAGACTCTTCAAGAGCTCGATCGCCAGCTCGCGCGTGCAGCCCGGAAATCCGGCCCATTGCGCTACGCCCTCGGGCTCGGCTTGAACGCGCTGGCCGACTGC
>DASUTR010000202.1:0-3476 GCA_036374535.1 Polyangiaceae bacterium | reverse complement strand
GAGCAGGTGTTTCGTGAGAAAGCTCGCCGCGATCATCCGCGCGCGGTTCGGCACGAAACCTTCGGCGAGGAGCTGGCGCGCTGCGGCGTCGACGACGGGATAACCGGTCGCGCCCCGCCGCCACGCTTCGAGACCCGCTTCGTCCTCGCGGAAGGGAAAATCGCGCCACGCCGGGCGAAACGGAACCGAGAGCACGTCGGGGAAATCCCACAACGTCGAGTGCGTGAACTCCCGCCACACGAGCTCGTTCTGGAAAGACCGCAGTGCGTTCGGCGCCTTCCTCGCGAGAGCGCGCGTAACGGCGCGCCAGACTGCACGCGGCGAGAGAGTCCCGAACTTCAGGTCTTGCGAGAGACGGCTCGAGCCCGCGAGGTCGAGCCGATCGCGTGTTTCGTCGTAGCTTCGTGCCGGACCTTCGAGGAAGCGCTCGATCCGGCGCTGGGCGGCGCGTTCGCCGCCGGCGAGCAAGGCGGGATTCCGGCGGATCCCGAGCGCGTCGCACGTGGGAACCGGCACCGTCTCGCAGGTGACGTCCCGCGGCAGCGGCGGCAGCGCGCGCGGTGCTTCGAGCGGCGCCTCGACGCGCGCTTCGGCCGCGAACGCACGCGAGAACGGCGTAAACACCGTGTAAGGCGTCCCCTGGCGCGTGCGCAGCGTTCCCGGCGGGTGCAGCGTTTCGCCTTCGAACGCCACGAACGGGACGTGCAGCGCCGCCGCGACGCGACGATCGCGTTCGCGCGCGAACGGCTCCGACCAACGTTGAGCGACGACGCGGTCGACGGCGAATCGGCGCGCAAGCTCGGGCACGACGTCGACGCTCTTTCCCGGCACGACGAGCAGACGCGATCCGAGGTTTCGAACGTTCGACTCGAGCTCGGCGAGCGACTCGAGCAAGAACTGAACGCGATGGGGGAGCTCGCGCGCCCGCTCGGGCGCGAAAAAGTACGGATCGAGCACGAAGAGCGGCACGAGCTCGCCGTTCGCGAGCGCGTCGGCGAGCGGCGCGTGGTCGGCGAGCCTGAGGTCCTTGCCGCGAAACCAGACGAGCGTGCGCAATCTCACCTGCCGTGTTCAGACCATGACCCGTTCACCGGGCGAGGGTTCTCGTCCCCGAGCCCGAGGTTCGAGGATGCGAACACGGCGGGCTCGATAAAGCGGCATGATGCTGAGGATAGGGCGATTGAGTCGATTGTAAAGTTGAATAAACGACTAAAACGACGAATCATGAATCCATGAAGACGCTGGTCAGTACTGCGGAAGCCGCTCGGCTCGCCGGCGTCGGAACGACCAGCGTCAAGCGTTGGGCGGACGAGGGTGTGCTCGAGTGCGTGAAGACGGCAGGCGGTCATCGCCGCTTCGAGCGCGCGACACTCGAAGCGTTTCTGCGCACCCATGGCGCGCCGCCCGCGATCGATCCGCGCGAGCGCTGGCTCGAGGTTCTGGTGTCGGGTGGAACGTACGAGCTGCGCTCGGAGCTCTTCGCTGCGCGCGGCCGCCTCGGCGCCTGGCATCGCGTGTGCGACGAGCTCGCGCCAGCGCTCACCGAGCTCGGCGAACAATGGGCGTGCGGCGACGTTTCGGTGCTCGCCGAACACGTCGCGTCCGAGCGCATCGCACGCGCGCTCGCTTACGTCGCCGACGCGCTACCCGCCGGCGAGCGCGATCCGGTCTGTCTCCTGGCCTGCGCGGAGGGCGACGATCACACGCTCGGCCTGTCGCTCGTCGAGGTGTGTCTGAGAGAGGTGGGCTGGGCGACGCTCTGGGCCGGCCGTCGTACGCCCGTCGCGGATCTCGTCGAGGCGATCGAGCGTGGTATCGGAATGGTCGCCCTCTCGGCGTCGACCGTCTCCGCCGATTCGCGCGTCGTTTCCGCGCAGCTCCGCCGCATCGAAGCCGCCTGCCGTGCCCAAGGTATCGCGCTCGCCCTGGGCGGCCGCGGCGCCTGGCCCGAAAAGCTCGGCACGGCGCACCGCTTCGACTCCTTCGAACCGTTCCACGCCTTCGCCCGCTCCGAGTTCGACCGGCGAGGCGGGTAACGACCATTCGCCCGACATACGTTCGGAGGAAACCGCAAGGGCGCGGGAGGGGGCGGGAGAACCGCAACCCGAACTTGCGGTTTGGGCTTTCTGCTCCCTCCCGCGTTCTTGCGGTTCAATCCGAACGCGCGAGGTGTTCAGTGCGTCAGTTGCAGGTGACGCGGGCTTTGAAGGTGCTCGCGGGGGAGCCGCGCCACAGGAGCACTTCGGTGTGGCTCTTCGCGGCGACCGTGACGTTCGCGCCTTCCGGGTTCACGTCGCTCGATACGTGGCACTTCACGGGCTTGTCGCAGAGATTGTGGAGCTTCACGAGGTGGTCGTAGCCGGAGCCGCGGTAAGGAGCTTCGGCGCGCACGGCGACGCACGCGTTCTTCGCGGGCGGTGCGTCCGCCAAGGTTTCGGGAGCGATGGCCGTGACGGCGACGACGAGCGCGACGATTCGGGATAGAAGAGGCGGGATGTCCGAAATCCCGGCCGACGCGCCCTTTCGCGATCCCGAAGCTCCGCTCGAAGCGCGCATCGACGACCTCCTCTCACGGATGACGCTCGAGGAGAAAGTTCGTTGCCTGGACACGAATCCAAGCTTGCCGCGCTTCGGCATCGTAGCAAGCGGTCACGTCGAGGGACTGCACGGACTGTCGCAAGGTGGGCCCGGTAAATGGGGGAAAGACGACCCGATTCCGACCACGACGTTTCCCCAGGCGATCGGTCTCGGCGAGACTTGGGATCCGGAGCTCGTGCGTGCCGCTGCGGCGCTCGAAGGGCACGAAGCGCGCTTCGTCTATCATCGAAGCAACGGTGAGCGGGGCGGCATCGTCGTGCGCGCGCCGAACGCCGACATCGGGCGCGATCCGCGCTGGGGACGCACCGAAGAATGCTACGGCGAGGACGCCTACTTCAACGGCGTGATGACGCAGGCCTTCGTGCGGGGACTCCAGGGCGATCATCCGCGCTACTGGCAAGCGGCGTCGCTCATGAAGCATTTTCTCGCGAACAGCAACGAGAACGAGCGCGGCCGTTCGTCGTCGAGCTTCGACGAAAGGCTATTTCGCGAGTACTACTCGCTGCCGTTTCGCAAAGGGATCGAGGCGGGCTCGCGCGCCTTCATGGCGGCGTACAACAAGTACAACGGCGTGCCGTGCCACGTGCATCCGGTACTCGAAGACATCGCGCGCCGGGAGTGGGGACAGGACGGCATCATCTGTACCGACGGCGGCGGGTTCCAGCAGCTCCTCACGCTACACCGCTGGTATCCGACGCTCGCGGAAGCGGCGCAGGCGGTGCTGTACGCCGGGATCGGTCAGTTTCTCGACGAGTTCGAGCCGGCGGTGAACGACGCGCTCGCGCGCGGACTCGTCACCGAGGCCGACGTCGAGCGCACCATCCGGCCGAATTTTCGCGTGATGATCCGGCTCGGGTTGCTCGATCCGCCCGAGCGCG
>DASUTR010000201.1:0-9022 GCA_036374535.1 Polyangiaceae bacterium | reverse complement strand
GCGGGCTCCGGCACGGGGGGCTCGGGCGGCATGGTGGTGCAGAAGCTCTGCGCGACGAAGGTCGTCCCCACGGCACCGGCGATCACGGATTTCGAGACGTACGACGGCACGAAACCGGCGTTCGGCACGGGCTCGTGGACCTTCACGATCGGACCGACGGCGGCTCCGGCCTACGCGGGCCTCTACGCCCTGTCGGAGAACACGACCGGCGAAACACCGCCGATGGCCTACACGCTCGGCATGACCGGCGGCGCGATGGGCAGCAACTGGTCCGCTCGCGCCCAGAACATGACGACCACCGACTGGGGCGGTGGGATCGGCTTCTGGATGGGCTGCGTCAACGCGAGCGCCTTCACCGGCCTCACCTTCTACGTTCGCGGCAGCGCGCCAACCGGCATGGTCAACATGTCGCTCGCCATGGAGGATGGCACGCCGCCCGACGCGGCGAATCCGGCCGGCGGAGGAACGTGCGACCCCGCTCCCGCCGAGGGCTGCACCGGCCCGACCTTCGCGTTCCCCATCACGATCGACTGGACGCCCGTCACGATCCCGTGGGCCATGTTCGCGCCGGGCCGCGGTGCGGGCGGCGTGGCGCTCGCCGCGACGGGCGACGAAATCACCGGGATGTCGTTCAGCGCGGGCATCAGCTACGTGCCGAACCCCGTGGACGGCGGCATGCCGGCCTACGTGCCGGAGCCGGGCTCGTTCGAGGTCGCCATCGACAACCTGGCTTTCACGCAGTAGCCCCGCGGCCGGCTTTCCCGAGTCATTTCGCGACCTCCCGTAGGGAATACGGGGAGGCGACCGATTGTCTACGGGGCCCGAGGCGCGCTATTACGGCGCGCGCGTAGCGAGGAAATTCATGCAGGACGTGCGAGCGCTGAACGAGGTGGTCCAAAAGGAAAGCGCCTTCGTCGACGACCTTTTGACGGAAATCGGCAAGGTCATCGTCGGCCAACAGCAAATGGTCGAGCGAATTCTCGTCGGCCTGCTCGCCGGCGGGCACGTACTGCTCGAAGGCGTCCCGGGGCTGGCGAAGACGCTCACCGTTCGCACCGTGTGCGACGCCATCAGCGCGAAGTTCGCGCGCGTGCAGTTCACGCCGGACCTCTTGCCCGCCGATCTCATCGGCACGGTCATCTACGATCAGAAGACGGGCGAGTTCACGAGCAAGCTCGGACCGATTTTCGCGAACCTCGTGCTCGCGGACGAAATCAACCGCGCCCCCGCGAAGGTGCAGTCGGCGCTGCTCGAGGCGATGCAGGAGCGCCAGGTCACCATCGGGGACAGGACGTACCCGCTGCCCGACCCGTTCGTGGTGATGGCGACGCAGAACCCGATCGAGCAGGAGGGCACGTACCCGCTGCCCGAAGCGCAGATCGATCGCTTCATGCTGATGGTCAAGGTCGGCTACCCGACGCGCGACGAGGAACGCGCGGTGATGGACCGCATGACCGGACCGCTCGCGGCGAAGGCGCAGGCGAAGACATCGCCGGCCATGCTGATGGACGCGCGAAAGGTCGTCCGCGACGTGTACATGGACGACCGCGTCAAAGACTACATCGTGGACGTCGTGTTCGCGACGCGCGAGCCGGAAAAACGGGGCCTCAAGGAGCTTGCTCCCCTCATCGAGTACGGCGCGAGTCCGCGTGCGAGCATCGCGCTGAACCTCGCGGCGCGCGCGCATGCGTTCCTGCGCCACCGCGGCTACGTGACACCCGAAGACGTGAAGGCCATCGGGCCCGACGTGCTCCGACACCGCGTCGTGCTTTCCTACGAAGCCGAGGCGGAAGAGGTTCAGGCCGAGGACATCGTGCGCCGCGTCTTCGAAGTCGTGGAAGTCCCCTGATCCGGACGGTGACGAGCCGCGGGCAACGGAACGGAGGCGAGACGTGATCCCGAAGGAGATGCTGAAGGCTCTTCGAAAGATCCAAATCACGACGAATCGCCTCGCGACCGAGCAGCTCTCGGGTAACTATACGTCCGTCTTCAAGGGGCAGGGGCTCGCGTTCCGCGAGGTGCGTGAATACCAGCCCGGCGACGACGTGCGCACGATCGACTGGAACGTGAGCGCGCGCATGAACCAGACCTACGTGAAGGTCTTCGTCGAAGAGCGCGAGATGACGGTGATGCTCGTCGTCGATCTCTCGGCGAGCCAGCTCTTCGGCACCAAGAAGGCGAGCAAAGCGCGGCTCGCCGCCGAAGTGGCGGCGCTTTGTGCCTTCAGCGCCATCGACCACAACGATCGCGTCGGGCTCATCCTCGCGACCGACAAGGTGGAAAAGATCGTTCCCCCCATGAAGGGGCAAAAACACGTGATGTGCGTGATTCGCGAGATCCTCGGCGCGAACCCCGAACGTACCGGCACCGATCTCAAGATCGCCCTCGAAACGCTCTACAGCCTGGCGCGCCGGCGGAGCGTCGCCTTTGTCATGAGCGATTTCTACGCGGAAGGCTACGAGCGCGCGCTGTCGCTCGCGGCGGCACGTCACGACGTGATCCCCGTGATGCTCGTCGATCCGCGCGACGAGGAACTCCCCGACGTGGGGCTCGCGAGCTTCGAAGATTTCGAGACGGGCGAGACCGTCGTCGTCGACACGTCGAGCCCCGCCGTGCGCGCCCACTACGCGCACGAGATGAAAAAGCAGCGAGAAGCGCCGATCCGGCTGTTCACGAAGCTCGGCCTCGATCACTGCGTCGTGCGCACCGACAAGCCTTACGCGCCGCCGCTTCGCGATCTGTTTCGGAGGCGAGCCAAGCGGGCGTATCGATGAAGCTAGGCTCGGTGCTCGCCGCGCTCGCGCTCGGGACGCTGGTCTCGTCGGCGGCGCTCGTCCGCGCCCAGCCGCCCGGTTCGGCATCGAGCGCGGCGCCCGGCGCGTCTGCGAGCACTGCCGCCGCCGTCCCGTCCGGCTCGGCGCCCCGCCCGCGTCTCGACGACGACGCCTGCGTCGAGCACGTGCCCGCCGGCAAGGCGCGGCCGAGCGTCGTCGAAGAGGTCCCCGCGCGCGGTCAGAGCGGTCACGCGCTGCGCGTGCGGCTCGTCATCGAGCACGGTAAGGGCGAGACGGTGCTGCCGAGCGGCTTCCAAGCCCAGGCCGAGAGCGCCGAGCTTCGAGCGCTGGAACGCGCGGGCCTCTACCTGCCCGATCCCGACGGCGGCGCCGGCCCCCTGCTCGAGCGCAAAGAGGAAGGCGAGCGCGCGAAGACGACGCTCGACGTGTCGTTCGTTCCTCTGCCGAAGAAACCGGGGCGCTCGCTCGTCGTCGTACCGCCGTTTCCGATCAGCATCGCCCGAGCGAGCGGCGACGTCATCGTCGTGTGCACGAAGCGCCACGAGGTGTCGATCGAGGACCCGATCGCCAACGTCCCGAACCCGGCGCCCAAGCCGAACCCGCCTCCGCTCGCGCAGCGCGAAGTCTGGACGGCGCTCAAGAACGCCGTGATGATCGGGGCCGTCGCGCTCCTCGTGGGCGCTCTCGTCGCGGTGCTCGTGACGCTGTGGCTCCGGCGGCCCCGCCCGGCCCCGCCGCCTCCGCCCGCCCGGCCGCCCTGGGAAGTGGCCTTCGAAGAGCTTTACGACCTCCGGCACGCCGGGCTCGTCGCCGAGGCGCGCTTCGCCGAGCACTTCGATCGGGTGTCGGACATCGTTCGCAAGTATCTGGGGGCGCGCTTCGGCTTCGACGGGCTCGAAAGCACCACGCGCGAGGTTCTGTTCGTGCTCCGGCGCCTGAATCCGCCGCTCGAATCGCTCGACTCGATCGAAAGCTTCTTGCGCCAGGCCGACCTCGTGAAATTCGCGAAGACCGTACCGAGCGCCGAAGACTGCGAGCTCGCGCTCACGCGGGCCGAGCGCATCATCAGCACCACGCTGCCCGAAGGAAAGGCGCAAGGAAACGTCGCGCTCCGCGCCGAGCCGGAGGCTGCGACGTGAGCGCGATCGTGCAAAAGGGTCGCGCGCCCGCGCCGCGGGCGAGCAAGAAGCCGGCCTTCGCGACGGCTCGCGTGATCCGCCCGCTCGCCGCGACGCTCGCGTTCGTCGCGCTCGCGGCGCTCGGCCTCTCGTATCCCCTCGTGATGCGCGGCGACGAAATCGTGCAGGCGCGGTGGTCGGAACCGTGGGCTCTCCTCGCGCTGATGCTCGTGCCGGTCGTCTTCTACTTCGCAGTCTTGCGGGAAGACGCGCGCACGCCGCGCTTGCGCGTCGGCAACCTCGTGCCGCTCAGCCGAGGGCCTTCGGGACTTCGCGTTTGGCTCAGGGACATCCCCGGCATCGCGCGCACGCTCGGGCTCGCGCTGTGCGTGCTCGCGCTCGCGAGACCGCTGAACACCCTGCGCCCGATCACGGCGGACGAGGAGGGCATCGACATCGTCGTTGCGCTCGACATGTCCGGCTCGATGCGCGCGATCATGGAGAACGTGCCGGACGATCTCCGCCCCTACCTCGGGCCGAAGCGTCCCGGCGCTCGCCCGACGCGCCTCGACACCGCGAAGGCGGTGCTCCGCGATTTCATCGGACGCAGGAAGACCGATCGCATCGGCGTCGTCGTTTTCGGGTCGAGCGCCTACGTCGTCTCGCCGCCCACGCTCGACTATCACCTGCTCGACGTGCTCGTGTCCAAGATGGAGATAAACGTCATCGATCCGTCGGCGACGGCGATCGGCGACGCGGTGGGGGTCGCCGTGGCGCGCTTGCGCAAGAGCACGGCAAAGAGCAAGGCCGTCATCCTGCTGACCGACGGCGACAACAAGGGCGGCAAGGTCGCACCCGAATACGCCGCCAAGCTCGCGAACACCGTCGGCGCCAAGCTCTACACCATTCAGATCGGTCAGGGCGAAGAAGCCGAGGTCGAGGACGGCGTCGACCTCTTCGGCCAGCCTCGCTACGTCCGTGTCCCCTACCCCGTGAACCCGGAGCTCTTGAAGGCTCTCGCGTCCCAAACGGGCGGCAGCATGTACGTCGCGACCGACGCCAAGGCCCTTCAGGCGAGCTTTCACGACGTGCTCGACAAGCTCGAGAAGACGAAGCTTTCCGCCAACATCGCCCACTACGAAGAGCTCTATCGCTTCCTGCTCGTCCCCGGCGTGCTCTTGCTCTTCCTCGACGTGCTCCTGCGGTCGCTCGTGCTCCGGAGGTTTCCGTGAGATTCGCCGAGTCCCTCTGGCTCTTCGGCGTGCTCGCGGCGCTCGGGCTCGGCGTCGTGATGGCGCTCGGCGGCGTGCTCGCTCAGCGCGCCGTCAAGCGCTTCGGCGACGTGCCGATCGTCACGTCGCTGTTCACGGCGCGTGCCGGCGGGCGCCGCGCGCTCAAAGCCGTGCTCGTCGTGCTCTCGCTGTGCCTCGCGTTCTTTTCGCTCGCTGCGCCGCAGTACGGGCGCGGCACGCGCGTCCTGCCGGCGACGAACCTCGATGTCGTGATCGTGCTCGACTATTCGAAGAGCATGTACGCGCGGGACGTTCCGCCCGCGCGCATCGAGCGCGCCAAGGCGGAGGTCGGGCGCCTCATCTCGGACCTGCCCGGTGCGCGCTTCGGCGCCGTCGCGTTCGCCGGCGAGGGCATCGAGTTTCCGCTCACGAGCGACGGAGCCGCGATTGCCCAGTTTTTCCGCCAACTTTCGCCGAACGACATGCCCGTGGGCGGAACGGCCATCGCCCGCGCCCTCGAGTCCGCTCGCGAGCTCCTGAATCGCGATCCGGTGTCGAAGGATCACCGCAAGGTCATCGTTCTCGTCACCGACGGCGAGGACCTCGAGGGCGATCCGCTGGCCGTCGCGCAGAGCGCCGCGCAGAACGACATCACCATCGACGTCGTCCAGGTCGGCGGGCGAACGCCGGAGCCCATCCCCGAAGTCAACGAGAGCGGGGAGGTTCTCGGGTATCGCAAGAACGCCGAGGGCGAGACGCTGACCACCTCCCTCTCGGCCGCCGGTGAAGAGACGCTGTCGAAGATCGCTCAGAGCACCTCCGGTCTCATCGTGCGCAGCCAAAAGGGCGAGACGGGTATCCCTGCCATCGCCGAGCGCCTGCGGCGGCTCATGACGGAAGAGCTCTCCGAGCGCGTCGAAACGGTTTACGCCGACGTTTACGCCTACCCGCTCGCGCTCGCGCTCTTGCTCCTCGTCGTGGAGACGCTCATCCCGGAGGCGCCGGCCCGCCGGCGCCGTCAGCAGCCGCCCCCGCCCGAGCCCAAG
The DNA here is from genome assembly GCA_036374535.1 of Polyangiaceae bacterium. Classification (GTDB taxonomy): domain Bacteria; phylum Myxococcota_A; class Polyangia; order Polyangiales; family Polyangiaceae; genus PMG-095. The sequence goes on along the minus strand of DASUTR010000201.1, from coordinate 2,831 downwards.
AAACGGCCCGACCGACGCCGCAGGAACGCGAGCGCGCTCGCCACGGGCACGGCAGCCGCGCTTCTCTTGCCGGCGCTCATGAGTGGCTGCGAACGCGCCAACGCGCTCTTCGAACGCGAGTCTCCGCAGGTGAACCGAGCGATCGAGGCCCTCGACGCCGGTGACGCCGGCGCCGCGGTCTCGCTGCTCGAAGAGTACCTGTCGACCGGGAAGTGCGAGAACGGCAACATCGGCACGCCGACGAGCCTGCGCGAGCGCCCGAACGCCGCGTTCGATCTCGGGCTCGGTCTCTTCAAGATCGCCGAGCGCTTCGGCAAACGCTTCGAGGAGGAGCCGAGCGCGCGCGACGGCGGGCTCGCGCCGAGCGAAGAAGCGGATTTGGCGAAGCGCAGCGCAGAGGTCGACTGCGCGCTCCGCATCGTCCGGCTCGTTGCGGGCGACGTCTCGCTTCCCGTCGATCTGCGCGCGCGCGCGTTCTACCTTGCGGGCAACCTCGAGTTTCTCCGAAACGAGTACAAGGAAGCGGTCGCCTCCTACGACGCTTCGCTGCGACTCGTGCCGGGGTTACCCGAAGACGCCGGCGGCGGCGTCGGCCGCGACGCCGCGTACAACCGCGCCATCGCGCTCCGGCGCATCGAAGACGAACAGAAAGACGCGGGACCGCCCGACGCCTCGCCCGACGCGAGCCCGGATTCCGGGCCGCCCGAGGCCGGTCCGGACTCCGGTGAGCCCGACGCCGGCGACGACCAGGGAGACGACGGCGGCAGCGACGGCGGAAATCAGGACTCGCAGGACGCCGGCGGGCCTCCGGACGCGGGCGACGACGGCGGCGCCGAACAGCCGAAGGACGAGCAGGAGAAAGAAGAGCCGAAGCAACAGCCGTCGGCGAGCCAGGACGAGCGGGTGCTCGATCAGCTCGAGCAAGCTCCGACGCTGCAAGAGCACGCCGCGAAGCGAGCAGCGGCGAGGGGACGCACGACCATGGAGGACAAGTGAGGCTTCGCTGCCACCAGGTCGCCGCGCTCGTCGTGGCGTTCCTCGTGCTCGTCCTCGCGTCGGTCGCTCGCGCCCAGGTGGCGATCCAGAGCGGCGTCAGCGCCCGCCGAGTGGAAATCGGGCAGAGCATTCAGTTTCAGATCATCGCCCTGGACTCGAGCGGCCAGGTGACGCCGAGCGACCCCGAGCTTCCGCCCATCCCCGGCGTCGAGGTGCGCGGACCGAGCGTCGGCACGCAGACCCAGGTGAGCATCAACAACGGGCGGATGACGCAGAGCGTGGGCATCTCGGCGACGTGGAGCCTCACGCCGCGGCGAGCCGGAACGATCCGAATCGGGCCGGCGTCCGTCGCCGTAGGCGGAGGACGCCGCGCCCAGAGCCGAGCCGAAACGATCGAGGTCGTCCCGCCGGGCTCGCTGCCGCGAAACGTGCCGCGCCGTTTCGATCCGTTCTCGTTCGATCCGTTCGGAATGTCGCCGTTCCCGGCGAACCCGTTCGCTACGCCGGACGCGCCCGAGGAGCCACCCCCGGTCCCCGAAGAGTACCGCGTCGAGCGCGCTCCCGATCCCGTGGCGTTCCTGCGCGCGGTCGTGACGCCGAAGAAGCCGGTCGTCGGCGAGCAGGTGACGCTGCGAGTCTACGCGTACGGCGGGCGCGGGCGCTTCGCGGACGCGAACGCGAGCGAGCCGAGCCGAGCCGATTTCCTGGCCTACACGACGCCCGACGCCGGCGTCGGCGAGCAAGCCGTGCGCGTGCGCATCGGCGAGCAGGACTTCATCGCGCTGAAGATCATGGAGATCGCGCTGTTCCCGCTGCATTCGGGCGAATGCGTGATCGGCTCGATGACGATGACCTTCAACGGTCCGGGCTACCGCTCGCAGGCGCCCGTGGTTCGAAAGAGCGAGCCCCTCGTGCTCGACGTCGGCGAGCCACCGCTACGCGGCCGGCCGCCGGGCTACAAACTCGGGGACGTCGGCGAATTCGAGCTCAGCGCGCGCGTCGATCCCCTTCGCATCGTCGCCGGGGACGCGGTCTCGGTCGTCGCCAAGCTTTCCGGCACCGGCAACGTGCCGGCATCGCTCGTCGTTCCGCAGCAGCGTGGCGTCGATTGGCTCAAACCGTCCGTGACCGAGGACATCGACGTGAAGGGCGGCACGGTGAAGGGCCTCCGCGTCTTCAGCTACGTCGTGAAGCTGGAAGAACCGGGCCGCGTCGATCTCGGCGAGCTCACGTTGCCGTACTTCGATCCCAAACGCGGAACGTACGCCGTCGCGCGCGCCGCGCTCGGCAAGGTCGAAGTCGCACCGAACCCGGCGCATGCCGCCGCGCCCGGGGCGTCGACGGGCTCGCCCGGCTCGATCAAAACCGGCGCGGCGGCGCTCCCCGCCGCGCGCAAGGCCCTCGGCGCCTTCGCGCTTCCGCCCGCGCCGTTCACCGACGGTCTCGGATTCTGGGCGCTCCTCCTCGCTGCGCCGCTCGCCGTCGCCCTCACGGGCGCGGGGCTCGAGCTCGGCAAACGCGCCGCCGAGCGCATGAGGAGCCGCAGGACCGATCCCGACAGGCTCGCGCTCGAGGCGCTCCGCGAAGCGGACGAAGCGGCGCGCGCCGGTCGTTCGCGCGAAACCGCGGGCGCGGTCGAGCGCGCGCTCTTTCGCGCCATCGAAGCCGGTACGGGACTGAAAGCGCGCGCCTTCTTGCGTGCCGAGCTCGATGCGGCGCTCGGGGCCGCGGGCATCGAGAAATCCACGGTGAGCGAGGCCCTGGCGTTGCTCGATGCCTGTGAAACTCTGCGCTTCACGGACGGAGCCGACCAGACGGCGCCGAGAGCCCTGGCC
>DASUTR010000200.1:0-3247 GCA_036374535.1 Polyangiaceae bacterium | reverse complement strand
CACGCGCAGCGAGGGATTCGCTTCGATGGCCGGCGCGGCGAGCGGCGGAGCGATCTCACCAGGCGTATCGGCGGCGGCTGCCGGCTCTCGCGCGGCCGCGCCATGGTTCGCCGAAGCAAACCACGCGATCGAAGCGACCGCGACCGCCGCGAGCGCGACAGCTCCTGCGGTCTTCCAGCGCTTCGGCCGAGGAGGAGCCGCCGGCTGAACGACGAGCGCGCTCGTGGGCATCACGCTCGCGAGCGGCTCCGACGATGAGATCGGCGGCAGGGCGAGCGGGACACTGTCCGCGACCGGCTCGAGAAACTCGTCCGAAATCTCCTCTTCGATCGCGTCCGCGAGCTTCGGCTTCTCGCTCTCGCTGCGTTTCCGCGATGTCGCCGCTTGCCACGAGAGCGGCGTGCTCAAGCGCGGAGCAAGAAGCTCCCCCGAGACCTTGGGTGGCTCGGGCGTGGTACCGCGCTTCGGCGGATGCGGGCGTGCGCTGGCGCGCTCGGCGACACGGCGAGCGACGGCCTCGCGCGCGTGCTCGACCTCGGCGGAGTCGACGTCGAAAAGCTCGTGCGTCGTGGGTGCGGGCGGGGCCTCGGAGGGCGGGGGCGCAGGTGGAGCGAGGGACTTCCGCTTTCGGATCCCGGGAAGATCGTCCCAATTGCGCGATGCCATCGGCGGACGGGGCAACGTGTCCCGTGACGTCCCTGACTCCGAATCGCTTGGGGGAACCGACGAAGGCGATGAAGCAGTCGGATTCGACGGCGCGCTCTCGGGCGACGTCTTGCGCGACTTGTTCGAACTCTCGGGCTCCGACATCCCAACCGATGATTTCGCTACCTCGCTACCCGGTGCGCATCAACCCACCTGGCCGCAAGCCCAGCCTAGCGATAGCGCATCCTTCGTGCAGCACACCCGGATTTCAACGAGGTCACATGGGGAAACCTCGTAAAAACCGGGAAAGCGGCGGCGACAGGGAAAAATTGTCCCACGCGCGCCCGTGTTAAGGCCACGCAGTCGAGCGAGCTTTTCTTCGGAGGAGGCGCGCGAGGCACCGGTTGTAGCGCCGGCACGAGCGCGATTCGGCATTGCGGCATGAGCACCGCGGGCATCTGGGACGTGCGGACCTGTCGTCACCGCTGTCACGAGGCGCGCGCGGTCGGCGCCGCCGCAGCTCGTCGTCGCGTTCTGCGAACCGGGAATTCACCTAGTACGCAAGTGCGTCATCAGTTCGCGGACGTTCCAGACAGCGCCGTCACCTCTCCCTGGAACGCGGAAACGCACGCAAACCGTTTCGATCCGGCCAAAAGGCCAAATCCTTCGAGTTCTTGCGCGCTTCTCCACGGGTTCGCGTTAGGTTACCCGCACGGACTTGCCCCGATTCACTGTGCGCCCTCCGCTTTTCGTCGCTGCCCTCACACTCGGGGCGGTCGGTCTCACCCGCGGCGCGCACGCTGAACCCGGGGGTGTCGCTCGGAGCGAAGCCGACCGCACCCGTGCCCGTGACCTCATGCGCGAGGGCAACGAGCTCTACGGCGAGGGCAAGCTCACCGACGCGTTCACGAAGTACCTCCAGGCGTGGCGCACGGCCCAAGCGTTCGACATCGCGTGCAACCTCGGCGGGACGGCGAGCGAGCTCTCGATGAATCGCGATGCCGCCGAATACCTCGACTACTGCTTGAGGCACTACGCCGCGTCGAGCCGTCCGGAAGCCGTCGCGGCCGAGCAGCGCGCGCGCGCGGCGTTCGAAACGGTCCGAGCGAAGGTCGGGGCGGTGAACTTGCGCGTGACGCCGGCGGGAGCCGAGGTGTTCGTCGACGGCGCCGCCGTCGGGCGTGCTCCGTTCGAGTCTCCGGTGTACGTCGAAGAAGGACCGCATCGGTTCGCAGCGCGACACGCCGGGCTCGAAACCGCCGTGCTCGACATCGTGGCCAAGCCCGGCGAAACCCTCGACGCCACGCTCGAGCTCAAGCCCGCCGCAGGTGAAGTCACCTCTTCCGGCAGCGAAAAACCCGCCGATGTTTCGCCCGCGGCTCCGCCGAGCGAGTCAGAAAGCTACGTTCCTGCGATCGTCACGGCCGGCGTCGGGGGGCTCGCCCTCGCCGGCGGCGTCGTGTTCCTCGCGGTGCGTTCCGGCAAACAATCCGACGCGTCCAACAAGCTCGATGCGATCGACGGCGAAAACCCATGCGGCAACGGCACGCCCCACGCCTCCGAGTGTGGCGAAGTTGCCGATCTGTCCGACCAGGCGGCGACGTTCGGCACCCTTTCGCTCGTGAGCTTCAGCGTCGCGGCAACAGCGGGCGTTGCGACATATTTGTTGTGGCCGAAAGACGGCGGTGCTACCGGCATACGCAGTGTTCGCCCGACCGTCGCCGCTTCGCACGAGGGACTGTTCGCATCCGTGAGCGGCGCGTTCTGAACAAAGAGGGTGGAAGAAAATGAGAGCCGCAATTGTCCAATTGATGACAGCATCGGCAGGAGCTCTCGCCGTCATCGCCGCGCCGAGCTGCACGAGCAGCTGCGAGGAAACGGGAACCTGCGGCCCCTACTCGTCCGACGACCCCGCGACGGGCGGGAGCTCGGGCAGCTCCGGCGACGGAGGCACGGCTGGGGCTACGAGCCGCGGCGGGAGCTCGGGCGCGGGCGGCACCTCGGGCACGAACGGCACGGGGGGCGCGGGCGGAACGAGCGGGGGTGAAGGCGGCAGCGGCGGCGAAGGCGGTAGTTGCGACACGACCCTGAGCCCGAGCGTGGAACCGTGCATCGTATCCGATGACTTCTCCGTCTTCGTATCCCCGGAAGGTGACGACGGCGCCCTCGGCACGATGGCGGAACCCGTGGCGAGCTTCGAACGAGCACTCGAGCTCGCGTCCGACTCGAAGGTGATCATCGCTTGCTCGGGACAGTACGCCGAGCCGCTCTTGATTGGCGAAGGCGCTCGAATCTACGGCGGGTTCGACTGCAACGACTGGACTCACTCCGGCGACGCGACGACCGTCGCTCCGACCGAGCACGGCTTCGCACTCCACGTCGAGACGCCCGAGCGTGTGCTCATCGAAGACGTCGCGTTCGAGGCGCTCGACGCCGACGCAGCGGGCACGAGCTCCATTGCGGCGATGGTGGCCGATTCGCGTGACGTAACGCTGCGTCGCGTCGCCCTGCGCGCGGGAGCCGGTGCGAACGGAACCGACGGAATCGGCACCGAGGACCGCGCCGCCACCGGAGCACCGGGAAGCGGTGGAAGGGCCGCGTG
>DASUTR010000199.1:0-8072 GCA_036374535.1 Polyangiaceae bacterium | reverse complement strand
CGGTTACTTTCCGAGATCGGCCGGCAGCGTCGCCTTGCGCGTGAATCGCGATACGGCGCTGCTCTTCGGAGCGCGAACATCGTGCCAGGTGCCGAGGTTCGTCGGCGCCGAGCGCGTCTCGAGCATCGTGGCGAACGGATCCGTTTCGGAGCAAACGTACTGCTCGAGGAACTGCCCGGCTTCCACCGTCGGATAGTCGAGGTCATCCACCGTCGCGAGGACGAGCATCTCGTCGCCGCGCGCGACCATCAGGGTCGGAATGTTGCCGCTGATGATCTCATCCCCCGTTTCCGTGTCCGTCAGCGAAACCGTGGGCGCGTTGCCCGCGGGAATCGCGATGCACGGTCGGGGAACCACGGGCGTGCAGGTGCCGCTCAACGCGGTCGCCTCGACCCCCGCGAAGGTCACCGTGATCTCCGCTTCGTCGGTGCCGTTGCGGTAGAGCTCGTTGCAGAATTTCATCACGGCACCCGAGCTGTTTCCGCCCGTCCCACCGTTGCCGGAGTCCCCGGCTTCGCCGCCCCCGCCGTCGTCGTCGTCGTCGTCGTCGGCCACGAAGCATCCCACGGTCGAGAACGCCCCCACTACTGCGACCGCGAAGAGCTGACGCATCAATCGATAATGACTCATTTGTGTCCTCCAAAAGGTGCGGGCGCACGGACCGGACGACCGGGAGACGCTCCCGCCACGAATGTCGCTTCCCAAGCAATACGGGACCCTCGGATGCTACGCAAGGGTCGCGACGAAGCTTCCTTGCGGCCGCGGTCGCGTCGTCGCTCGGAGCCCGGCCGCAAACGGGAAGTTTCTAGCTCTCGGGCGTCCAGCGCAGGCGCGGTTTTCGCGCGGCGCGCGCTTCGTCGAGCCTTCCGAGGCGCGTGAGGTGCGGCGCCTGCTTGACGACATCCGGATTCTCGCGCGCTTCGCGCGTGATGGCGGCAATGGCTTCGACGAAGGCGTCGAGCGTCTGCTTCGTTTCGGTCTCGGTGGGCTCGACCATGAGCGCGCCGCGAACGACGAGCGGAAAGTAGACGGTCGGCGGGTGCATGCCGTAGTCGATGAGGCGCTTCGCGAGGTCGAGCGTCTTCACGCCCGTCTGCGCTTCGAGATCGCGATCGGTGAACACGGCTTCGTGGAGCGACGGCGTCGAGTACGCGAGCGGAAGGTGCTTTTCGACGAGCGCTGCGACGTAGCGCGCGTTCAACACCGCGAGATCGCTCACCGCCTTCAGCCCCTCGGGGCCGAGCTCGCGGATGTACGTGTACGCCCGCACCATCATGCCGAAGTTCCCGAAGAACGAACGCACGCGACCGACGCTCGCCGGGCGATCGTAGTCGGCGACGTAACGTTCACCCTCCGCGCGCACGACCGGAATCGGCTGGTACGGCGCGAGCACCTTTTTGAACGCGACGGGACCCGAGCCGGGACCGCCGCCACCGTGCGGCGTCGTGAACGTCTTGTGGAGATTGAACTGCATCACGTCGACGCCCGCGTCGCCCGGTCGCGCGCGCGAAAGAACGGCGTTCATGTTCGCGCCGTCGCCGTAGACGAGCCCGCCCTTTTCGTGCACGAGCTCCGCGAGCTTCGGCATCGCCGACTCGTAGAGGCCGAGAGTGTTCGGGTTCGTCATCATGAGCGCGGCGACCTCCCCGCCCGCCGCCTCGATGGCGCGCGCCAGCGTTTCCGGCTCGACGATGCCGGCCGACCCGCTGGCGAACGGCACCGACTCGAACCCGTTCAGCGAGGCGCTCGCGGGGTTCGTCCCGTGGGCGCTGTCGGGGATGAACACCTTGCGCGGGGACCGCCCCGAGGCCTGGTGGTGCGCGCGAATCATCATGAGCCCGGTGAGCTCGCCTTGCGCGCCGGCCGCGGGCTGCAAGCACACGCCGTCCATGCCGACGATTTCGGCGAGCTGCGCCTGCAGGAGCACGATGAGCTCGAGAGCGCCCTGGACGAGACGGTCGGGCATCTGCGGGTGGCTGTGCGCGAAGCCTTCGAGACGCGCCGCCCACTCGTTCACCTTCGGGTTGTGCTTCATCGTGCACGAACCGAGCGGGTAGAACTGAGTGTCGATGCTGTAGTTCCACTGGCTCAGCCGGACGAAGTGACGGATCGCTTCGGGCTCGCTCACCTCGGGGAGCAGCGCCGGGGTCTTTCTATGGAGCGCGCCGAGCGCACGCCCGAGGTCGACGTCGGGAACGTCGCTCGGACCGAGCGAAACGCCGGCTCGACCCGGCGTTCCACGTTCGAAAATCGGCGGCTCCCTCCACTCGAGACCGCGCGCCGCGTCGCCCGCGCTCACTTCTCTTTGTCTTCCTTCGGCGTTTCCTCGCCGCCGCCTTCTTTGCTGCCTTCGCCTTCGCCGGAGCCCTCACCCTCGTCCCAGCCGCCGCCGCTCACGCGGCCTTCGTACTCGTCGGGCTGCACGGCCTTGAGATCGGGCGGCATGTTCTTCTGTTTCACCGCTTCCCAGGTGTTGCCGGCGTCGCTCTTGCCGAGACCCCACTCGCCCTGGATCTGGTGCGCCTCGCCCTCCTTCGGAATCTTGTAGAGGAAATAGCCTTTGCCTTCCTTGACGGCGTCGGCGCCGACCGCGCCGATGCGGCGCTCCTTCCAGTCGTAGCGCAAGAGATTGCCGTCGGTCTTTCCGTTGAGCTCGCCGTACGCGTCGCCCGCAGCCGTACGCCATGCGCCCACCGCCGTGTCACCGTCGGTCTCGATGTGGAGATAGCCGTAGAGCGGACTGTAGAAGACGCCCTTCCAATCGCCGCCCTCGGGCATCGCGCCGGGTTTCACGTTCGCGGTCTTCACGTCGCCTTGACCGCCGCCGCAGCCGGCAGCGCCGAGCGCGAGGGGTGCGACGAGAAGCGAGGTGATGAGCAGTCGAGGGAAGGTCGAGAGCGCCATGGCGGGAACCCTACCACCGTCCTCCCGGGGGGCCGGAAGGGGGTATTTATGCGTTCACGAGATCCCGGCCGAGCCGGCGGCCGACGGCTTCGCTTTCGGCTGCGGTGGCCGGGAAGGCCACGGCGACCTCGCGACGGCGCAAGCGAGAACCGTCGGGCTCGCTCAAAAGTCCCCGGAGCCAAAGCTCCGAACCCCGCCGGACCGCGTAGGCCGCGACCGGGGTCTGGCAATCGCCGCTCACCGCGGCGAGTACGCCCCGCTCGGCAAGGACGCAGAGCTCCGTTTCCGCGTGGGCGACCCGGGCGAGCAGCGACGAGACCGCCTCGTCGCCGCTGCGCTGCTCGACGGCGAGCGCTCCCTGTCCGACCGCGGGAAGGAACCGTTCCGGCTCGAGCACCTCGGTCGCGACGCCGGAGAGCCCGAGCCGATTGAGCCCGGCGCGCGCGAGGACGATGGCGTCCACGACGCCCTCGCGACATTTGCGCAGGCGGGTGTCGACGTTGCCCCGGAGCGGCACGATCTCGAGATCGGGGCGGAGCTCGAGGAGCTGCACTCGGCGGCGGAGCGAGGTCGTTCCCACGCGGCTTCCCGGCGCGAGCTCGGCGAGCTTCGCGCCGCTCCTCGAGACGAGCACGTCGCGCGGATCCTCGCGCAACGGAATGCAGCCGATGACGAGCCCCGGCGCGAGCTCGGGCGGGACGTCTTTCATCGAGTGCACGGCCACGTCGGCGCGGCGCTCGATGAGGGCTTCCTCGATTTCTTTGACGAACAGTCCCTTGCCGCCGATCTCGGCGAGCGGTCGATCCTGGACCTTGTCGCCCGTCGTCTGCACCGTGAGCTCCTCGATCTCGAGCGAGGCGTCGACGCGAGCGAACGACGCGACGAACGCGCGCGACTGAGCGAGGGCGAGCTGGCTCTTGCGGGTGGCGTAGACGAGCTTTCCCATCAGCGTGACGAAACTTTGGCGATCGGGCCGCGCGACGCAAGCGGTCGGTTCGACTCGCCGGCGGCGACGTCTTCGGCGGCGGGCGAACGCAGCGAGTCGCTGCCCGAATCGAGCGCGTCGTCGAGCTCCTCGTTCAGCGCGAAGAGCCGATCGAGCGCGGCGGCGAGCTCGGCGAACGCCGGTCCGTCGAGGCTCCGGTCGGCGGCCGCCTCGCGCAAGCGCGTCGTCGGCGTGTGCAGCAGGCGGTTCACGGAAGCGTCGAGCATCGTCTCGAGCGCTGCGCGCTCGCCGGGACCCAGGTGCCGGAGCTTGCCGCGCAGGCTGCGCTCGAGCTCGACGCCGAGCGCCTCGCGCATGCGCGTGCGAAGCGAGACGACGCACGGTGTCGCCTGCTCCGCGTCGGCCCAACGATCGAAGGCCCTCGCCTCTTCGTCGATGATGGCGCCCGCGCGCTCGGCCTCGCGCGTGCGGGTCGCGAGCGATTCGCCGACGAGACGCGAAAAATCGTCGATGTTGTAGAGGAACACGCCGTCGAGGCTTTCGACGGACGGCTCGACGTCACGCGGCACGGCGAGGTCGATGTAGAACTGATTCCTGCCGCGGCGCGAACGGCGGGCTCGGCTCACCATCTCTTCGTCGATGACGTAGCCGGGCGCGCTCGTGCTCGTGATGACGACGTCGGCCTCGGGAAGTACGGCGCGAAGGTCCGACCAAGCACGCGCCGAGCCGCCGACCGCTTGCGCAAGTGCCTCGGCCTTCTCGAGCGTACGTCCGGCGACGAGGATGCGCGCGCCCGACGACGAGAGGAGCTTCGCGACGGTCTCGGCCATGTCACCAGACCCGACGAGCAGCACCGTCTTGTCCGAAAGATCGCCGAAGATGCGGCGCGCGTAATCGACGGCGACGGTCGGCACCGAAACTTGCCCGGAGCCGATCGAGGTGCGCGAGCGGACGAGCTTCGCGGTGTGGATGGCGCGCGCGAGCGTACGGTGGAGCACCGCGCCCACCGTTCCCGCGGCCTTCGCTTTTTCGTACGCGTCCTTTACCTGCCCCAGGATCTGCGGCTCGCCGAGCACCATGGAGTCGAGCGACGCGGCGACGTTGAAGAGATGCCGCACCGCCTCCCCGCCGGTGCGCATCGCGAGCACCACCTCGCCCGCTCCGGCCGCGCGACCTTCGGCCGCGAGCGCCGAGCGGCACGTGAGCGCGACGCTGTCGAGGGAAGCGCCCGACGCGGCTGCCGCTACGAGCTCGACGCGGTTGCACGTCGAAATGAGCAACGCCTCGCCGACCTCCGGCCGTCCGACGAGCTCACGCAGGAGCCCGGGGACGCGGTCGGCGGGGAGCGCGAACCGCTCGCGCACCTCGATCGACGCGTTCTGGTGCGTGAGCCCGACGACGACGATCACGCGTGCCCCCCCGTGCGGAACACGTACACGAAGAGCACGAGCAGGAGACACAGGATGCCCGCGAGCGTGCCGTAGGCCGCGCGCCGGCCGCGCACGCCCGCCGTCCGGCGCAGCACGAGCACCGTCGCGAGCACGAGCCAGGTCGCGTAACCGAGCAGCGAACGCACGAGCTCGACGCCGTGCATGCCACCGAGCTCCCGCGAAAAGGCCGCGCCCGTCACGACGCCGAACGTGAGCAGCGGAAAGCCGGCGACCAGGAGCGCGTGCGTCGAGCGATCGAGCGCGTCGAGCGGCGGCAGGCGGCCGGCGAGCGGGTGCTCGTGCTTCTTCTGGCGAAGCCAGCGCTCCTGCACGAGGTAGAAGAGCCCGGAAGCGCCGGCGAGCACGAAGAGTCCGACGCCGAGCACGTTCGCCGCGATGTGCGCGATCAGGAGCGGCCGCGAGAGCGGCGAGCTCGTGTCGACGCCGCGCCCTACGAACTGGGCGGCGACGAGAAACGTGAGCGCCACCGGCGCCACGACGGCGCCGAGGGCGTACAGGTGCGCGCGGCGATACACGCCGAGGTACGCCCCGACGGCGACGAGCGCCGCGAAGCTCAGGCCGAAATGCAGCGAGTCGACGGGGCAGACGTTCGAGAACAGGCTCGCCGTAACGATGTGCACGGCGTGCACGGCGCCGCCTGCCGCGAGGACGCGCGGCGCCCACGCCCCGCGCGAGCCGAGGCCGCCCTGACGCGCGAGCTCGAGGAAAAACAGCGTCGATGACCCGGAGTACGCGATGAGGCCGAGGTAGAACGCGATGGTCGCCGCCGTTTCCATCAGAGCTTCTTCCGGAGGAAGCGCGCGAGCAGCTCTTCGTCGCTGCCCGGCGCGTGGCTCCTGCGGCTCTCGGGCATCGGGGTGCCGAGCCAGCCGATCACGGTGTCGAAAGCGTTGTCGCCGAGCACCATCGAGTCACCGAGCACCTCGGCGCCGAGCTCGGTCACGAATCCGACGGTCTTCACCTTGCCCGAGACGTCGAAGCGATCGGGAGTCCCGGTCACCTCGCCGAGCACCCGCACGGCGTCGACCAGTCGATAGCGAGTCCCCTCGCGGCGGAGCGTGAGCTCCGAGCCCGAGAGCGCGGCCTCGCCGCTCGCCACCCAGCGGTCGACCAGCACTTGCGGGAAGAAGAGGCGAGTTTTGCCCATGGGTGCATCGAGTTTAGCCTCCTCTCCGGCCAGGGTGCCCCAACGCCCGGCAAAACGGGGGTTAAGACGGCGAGGGGGGCTAAAATCCCGGTCGGGCGACGGCGAGGTCGCCGGGGACGATTTCGCGCCTCGATTCGGTGACGAGCGCGAGCGACGAGAACTTCTCGGCGCGGAGAACGCGCAGCTCGGCGACGCTCTCTTCGGGGAATTTCTCCTGATCTCCGGGCAGCGGCGTCTTTTCGACCTCGGCGTTTTCGGGCGAGTCCATACGCACGCGATCGCGCGTCGATTGTTGGAGGGTCGATCGCCAGGTGTCCCCGCGCCGCACGATGAGCAAGCGATTCCCCGGCTTGAGGCCGTCTTCGCTGCCTCGATCGAGAAACACGACCTGCTCTTTTGCCATGTAGACGTGCGGGTAGAGGCTCGACAGCACGCGGGCCCGCACGTTCGCCGTGTTCGGCAGCGGCGGCACGACGTCGAAACGACGGCGCACCGGACCGACGCGCGCGCCGCGCTCGATGATGTCGAGCGATTCGACGATGCGTCCGGTCGCCACGCGGGAGTTCGGGTCGAACTTCTCGACGCGTACGGTGCCGAGAATGGCGACGATCTCTCCGGGGGGCTTGCGCGCCCCCTTCACGTTGTCCGGCTGCCGCACGCTGCGGTAGAGCGTGAGCTCGTCCCTCGGCTTCACGGTCTTACCTTGCTTGACGAGCAGGTACACACGGTTTCCCTCGGAGAGCATCATCTGCTCGTCGGTGGAGCCGGCGACCTCGCCCCAGTTGTCGGCGTCCGGATCGCCGATGAAGCCTTGATCGCGAAGGATGACGGTGTTCGGAGCGACGCGCGGTCGGCGATTCGTCAATCCCTTGCCGGCGGTCCCGCCCTTGCCCTGGCCGCTCCGAGCTCCCGGCCCGAGCCGCTCGTACATGGAGAGCGCACCCTCGCCGCCGGGACCGAGCATGCGGATCTGATCGCCGGGATAGATCCAGTGAGGATTGGCGACCTGGGGGTTGTAGCTCCAGACGCGCGGCCACTGCCACGGGTTCGAGTAATACCGATCGCAGAGATCCCACAAGGTGTCGCCGCGACGAACGAGGTGGATGTCGGGGATGGGCGGGCGCGCGTTCGCGACGCCGCCGGACTCGCCGGTTCCGAGAACGGCGCCCGACCCCTTCTCCCCGTACACGACCGCCGATCCGGAGCCGCGACCCTTGAGATCGAAGCCGTCGCGCTCGTCACCCATCTTCGGCCGAGAGCTCGACGGGAGGCTCGCGTTCGGATCGACGTAGTCGGAAGGACCGAGCGTCGTGGTCGTGCTGCCCGGCGTGATGACGATCGAACCGCCCTGCCCCGGCACGACGAACGATCCCGGCGGCGCGTCGGATGGAGGCGAGACGGGAGGCGCAGCCGGACCCGGCGCCTGAGGGCCCGGAGCCTGCGCAGCGGCCACGCCCGCGATCGAGAGCGCCCAAACGGCGATTCCAACCCGAGAGGTCATGCTCACTTCGGCGCGGCCTTCGACGTCGCGGGCTTCTTTTCGTCACCCTTCGAGTCCGACTTCGGCGCGCTCTTGGCGGTGCCGGGCACCGAGCGCGTCTCGAGGCTCTTGCCCTCGCCCTGG
>DASUTR010000198.1:0-3922 GCA_036374535.1 Polyangiaceae bacterium | reverse complement strand
AGACCGGCGAGAGCGTGGCGGCCAACACCAAACGGATCTTGAACGCAGACCGACCGCCCTCTTGTAGGTACTCGTGCAAGATGTCGGGGGTGTTGCAGAAGAAGTTCGGGCGGAAGTACTGCGTCATCTCCGGGGAGGTGAGCTCCGTGAGATAGTCCTTCAGCTCCCAGGCGGAGTTTTTCCACGTGAAGTACGTGTAACTCTGGTTGAAGCCGAGCTTCGCGAGCGCCTTCATGCGATTGGGGCGCGTGAACGACTCGCTCAGAAAGACGACGTCGGGATGGCGTTCGTGGATGTCGCGAATCACCCACTCCCAAAACGCGAGCGGCTTCGTGTGCGGGTTGTCGACGCGAAAGGTGCGCACGCCGTGGCCTATCCAAAAGACGAGCACGTCGCGGCATGCGCGCCAGAGCGCGTCGCGATCCTTGCACCAGAAGTTCAGCGGATAGATGTCCTCGTACTTCTTCGGCGGGTTTTCGGCGTAGCGCAGCGTGCCGTCGGGCCGCACGAAGAACCACTCGGGGTGCTCCGTAATCCACGGATGATCCGGCGCGCACTGGAGCGCGTAGTCGAGGGCGATTTCGAGCCCGAGCTCGCTCGCGCTCGCGACGAGATCGTCGAAATCGTCGAGCGTGCCGAGCAACGGATGCACCGCCGTGTGCCCGCCGTCTTTCGAGCCGATGGCCCAAGGACTGCCGACGTCACCCGGCTGGGCCGTCGGCGAGTTGTTGCGCCCTTTCCGGTTCTTTTCGCCGATCGGATGGATGGGCGGCAAGTAGATCACGTCGAAGCCGAGCGCTGCGATCTCGGGCAGCCGCCGCTTGGTGTCGGCGAAGGTGCCGTGCGTGCCGCGGACGGCGGCCTGAGAGCGGGGAAACAGTTCGTACCAAGCGGCGAAGCTCGCTTCGGTGCGGTCGACGAGCACGCGGTAGATGGGGCTGCGCGCTGTCTCGACCGGCGTGAGCGGCCCGTACGCTTCGCTCGCGAGCTCGTCCGAGAGCGCGATGCGCAGCCGCTCGTCGAGCTTGGCGCTCGTGTCGGCGATCTTCGCCGCGGCGGTTTGCAAGCGCACGGCGACCTCGGGTGCGCGCGCGCCGGCATACTGCTCGAGCAGCGCGGCGCCGACGAGGAGCTCGCTCCGCACGTCCTGACCCGCCGCGATGCGCTTTCCGAGCTCGGCTCGAAACGTTCCGAAGTGATCGGGCCACGCTTCGACGGCGTAGCGATAGCGCCCGAGTCGCTCGGTTCGGAACGACCCGTACCAGCGGTCGGGCTCGTATCGGTAAACGAGCGGCACCGACCGCCACGTCGGCTCGCCCGGCGCCGCCACCACGACACGCGCCGCCACGAGGTCGTGCCCGTCCTTGAAGATATTCGCCTCGACGGCCACGTCGGTGCCGATGGCGCGCTTGATGGGATGGCGACCGCCGTCGAGCGTGGGCGTGACGGCTTCGATGACGACACGCGGCAGCTCGGCGCTCGGCGGCTGGGACTCGCGGGGCATGGGGAGCCCGAATTAACTAGGAGTTTTGCGGGACTGCAAGCATCCCGCGAACGAGCGGAAGGAACCTACGGCGAATACGCGGCACCCCGCGACAATCACGCCGAAAGATACCGCCTCTTCAAGTGCGCCTCGAAGGCCGCCGTGCCGAGCGGCTCGCCCGTCGCGCGGAGCACGAGCTCGGCCGTGTCGTAGCGCGAACCCAGAGTCCAGACGTGTTCGCGCAGCCACGCGTCGAGCGCGCCGAGCTCGCCCTGTCCGACCCACTCGTCGAGCTCCGGGAACTCGCGGCGCGCGGCGGCGAAAAGTTGCGCGGCGACGAGCGCTCCGAGCGTATACGTCGGAAAGTAGCCGAACGCGCCTTCGGGCCAGTGCACGTCTTGCATGCAGCCGTCGGCGTAGTTGCCCGCCGTCGACAAGCCGAGCATCTCCTTCATGCCCGCGTCCCAGGCGTCCGGGATGTCTTTGACCTCGAGCTTGCGTTCGACGAGCGGCTTTTCGATCTCGAAGCGCACGATGACGTGACTGGGGTAGGTCGCTTCGTCCGCGTCCACGCGGATGAACGACGGCTGCACGCGCGTCGCGAGCCGCCCTAGGTTTTCGGGCGTGAACGCCTTCGGCTGAGCGGCGGCGGCTTCGGGGAACGCCTCGCGGACGAGCGGGGCCGCGAGCGCCAGGAACGAGCGGCCGCGCGAGAGCTGCATTTCGTGGAGCAGACTCTGGCTTTCGTGGATCGCCATGCCGCGCGCCATGCCGACCGGTTGGTCGAGGAAACGCGCCGGCAGATTTTGCTCGTACTTCGCGTGCCCGGTTTCGTGAATGACACCCATGAGCGAACGGGTGAAATCTTCGCTGTGGTAGCGCGTCGTGATGCGCACGTCCTGCGGAACGCCGCCGCAGAACGGGTGAACGCTCACGTCGAGCCGGCCGCGCGAGAAGTCGAAGCCGAGGCGCTTCATGAGCTCGGCGCCGAGCCAGCGCTGCCGTTCCACCGGGAACGGGCCGACGGGCACGTGAACGACCTCCGACTTCTGTCGCTCCATCACGGCGCCGACGAAGCCGGGCAGGAACGCGCGCAGGCGTGCGAAGAGTTTCTGTACCTCGGCGCTCCGCGCCCCCGGCTCGTAGCCGTCGAGCAAGGCGTCGTACGCGCCGAGCCCGAGCTTTTGTCCCAGCACCTCGGCGATCTCGCGCTTGATGGCGACGACCTCTTCGAGAAAAGGGCGAAAGCTCTCCCAGTCGTTCTTCTTGCGGAGCTCGCGCCAGGCTTGACCCGAGCGCGTGTCGGCGCGCGACGACCTCTCGACGAGCTCTTGAGGAAGCGCCGTGGCACGCGCCCACAGCCGCTTCATCTCGCGTAGGTTCGCTGCTTGCCATTCGTCGAGCGAGCCCGAGTCGCTCTCGGCCTTCGCGAAGAGGTCGCCCAGGCGCGGCTCGGTCGAACGCTCGTGAATCGCGCCGCGAAGCGACGCGAGCGCCTCGGCCCGCGCGTCGCCGCCGCCCGGCGGCATCATGGTCGCCTCGTCCCACGAGAGCATCGCCTCGGCGTGCGTCAGATGGGAGATGCGGCGATGGTGCTCTTCGAGCGCGGCGTAGGCGTTCATGACGATACGGCCGTCTTAGTCCGCAAGGGGCCGTCGTCAACCGCGCGTGCGTCCGAGGTGGGTCTCCGCGATCGCGAGAAACCGCGTTCTCGCCGAGGAATGCTCGACGACGGGCTCGGGATACGTTTCGCCGAGGCGTAAGCCCGCGGCGGCGAGCACGGCTTTCGGCGCGAGGAACGGCGCGTGCACGAATTTCGCCGGCAGCCGCGCGAGCTCGGGCACCCAGCGCCGCACCCAGACGCCTTGCGGGTCGAACTTCTCACCCTGGGTCACCGGGTTGAAGATGCGAAAGTACGGCTGCGCGTCCATGCCCGAGCCGGCCGACCACTGGAAGCCCGCGTTGTTCTGAGCCCAGTCTCCGTCCGTGAGCCACTTCAGGTAGTGCGCTTCGCCGCGGCGGTAGTCGGCG
Source organism: Polyangiaceae bacterium (assembly GCA_036374535.1). Taxonomy (GTDB): domain Bacteria; phylum Myxococcota_A; class Polyangia; order Polyangiales; family Polyangiaceae; genus PMG-095. Next base: position 408 of record DASUTR010000198.1, on the reverse strand, counting down.
AGCAGGTGTTTCGTGAGAAAGCTCGCCGCGATCATCCGCGCGCGATTCGGCACGAAACCTTCGGCGAGGAGCTGGCGCGCTGCCGCGTCGACGACGGGATAACCGGTCGCTCCGCGCCGCCACGCCTCGAGCCCCGCTTCGTCCTCGCGAAAGGGAAAATCGCGCCACGCTGGGCGAAACGGAACCGAGAGCACGTCCGGGAAATCCCACAACGTCGAGTGCGTGAACTCCCGCCACACGAGCTCGTTCTGGAACGACCGCAGCGCGTTCGGCGCCTTCTGCGCGAGAGCGCGCGCGACGGCGCGCCAGACTGCACGCGGCGAGAGGGTTCCGAATTTCAGGTCTTGCGAGAGACGGCTCGAGCCCCCGAGATCGAGCCGATCGCGTGTTTCGTCGTAGCTTCGTGCC
>DASUTR010000197.1:0-5962 GCA_036374535.1 Polyangiaceae bacterium | reverse complement strand
TTCGGGCCCGTGACCCGCAAGTGAACGCCCACCTCGAAGCCATCGAGCAGAAGCTCGCGTCGTCCGAAGACTGACGGGACGCCGCGCCATGCGCGTACTTCTGACGGGCGGCCACGGTTTCATCGGCTCGCGCGTCACGCGTCTCCTTCTGGAGCGCGGCGACACCGTGCGCTGCCTTTTGCGCGAAGGAAGCGTCACGCGCCGCATCGACGACCTCGCCTTCGAACGCGCGCCCGGCGACGTGCGCGACGCGGCGACGCTCGCTGGCGCCATGGACGGCGTCGAAGCTTGCGTGCACCTCGCGTCGCCGAGCGGATGGCAGGAGATCCGCTCGAACGCGCTCGAGGCGACCATCGTCGACGGCACGCGTAACCTGCTCGCGGCGGCGCGGCAGCACGGCGTGCGGCGCTTCCTCTACGTCTCGAGCGTCGCCGCGATCAACGCGGCCTTTCGCCCGACGACGTTCGACGAGAACAGCCCGTTCGAGCTCGAGGGCTCGACGTTGCGTTACGCCATCGCCAAGCACCATGCCGAGCGGCTTTGTCGCGAAGCCTGCGGGAGCGGGCTCGACACCGTGATCGTCAATCCGGGCGAGGTCTACGGACCCGACGACGACGCCCTCGTCACGGCCGGCAATCTCAAGGACGCGCTCACGTCGTGGCCGGCCCTCGCGTGTCACGGCGGGAACCCCGTGTGCCACGTGGACGACGTCGCCGACGGCATCGTGAAGGCACTCGACCGGGGCCGCACGGGTGAGCGGTACATTCTCGGCGGCGACAACGTCCACGTGAAGGACACCGTTCGCCTCACGCTCGAGCTCGCGGGTAAGCAGACCCCGGTGCTCGTCATGCCGAACGGGCTCCTGAAGGCGTTCCTGCGCGTGCTCCAAGCTCTGCGACTGCCGACGCCCGTCGAACCGGAGGTCATTCAATACGCGACGCGCTACTGGTTCGTCGATTCGAGCAAGGCCGCACGCGAGCTCGGCTACAGCCCCCGGGGCGCGCGCGAGACGCTCGCTCCCACGGTCGCCTGGCTCTACCGAGCAGGGCACGTCAAGGGAGCTCCGCCGGCGCGCCTGCTCACGACATCCGAATGATGGCCCGTTCCGCCCGAACGAGTATGCTCGCCCGCGCGACCTAGGAATGGCCAGCCTGCGAGAGATCCACCGTTACATGAACGAACGGCTCACCGTCGTGCTTCGGGACGGCCGCGTCGGGAAAATTTCCCGCGTGGACACCTTCTTCCCGAAATCGGAAACGGTCGTCACCGTGTGGCTGAAAGATCAGGCCGATTCGGGCCTCGTCAAGGTCGGACTCGAAGACGTCGTCGGTACGACGCCCCCGCGACTCTCGTAGTCGACCGACATCGGTCTCGACACCGGCCTCGCGCCGAGACGATACTCCGGCGCATGGTCGCCAACGTTCGTCGCGTGACGATCGCGATCTTCGTCCTTTGGCTCGTCCTCTTCCTGGTGGTGCTGCCGTCGCTCGTCCGCGACGCCTATGCCGGCACGGGGATCGGGTTTTTGAACCAGATGTTCGAGTCTCGACGCTCGAACTCCCTCGATCACTACATGACCTCGCTCCGCATACTCGCGGCCGTCGGGGGGATCGGCATCCTGGGCGCGGGCTTCGGGCTCATCGCGGCGATACGCGACGCCGCGCGAGGGAGCCCCGTCGCGCGCCGATTCGTGCTGCCCGCCGCACCGACGTCGCTCGCGGGGATCCGCATCGCGGTCGTGGGCGTCGCGCTGGTCATCGCTCTCCTGGAAGATCCGTCCAGCACGGCGCTCCTACCGCGCTGGTCCGAGGCGCCTTACGGCCTCGGGCTCGTCAAGATCGTGCGCCGCGTTCCCGGGATCGAAGCGCTCCTTTCGAGCGCGGGCGCGCTGATGGCGCTCAAGCTCTTCACCGTCGGCGCTCTCGTGCTCGCGCTCGTGGGGCTCTTCACGCGCTTCGCGCTCGTGGCGGCCGTAGCCGGAGGACTCGTGCTCGGCGCGGTGCTGCGAATGTACACGCACTTCTTCCACACGGGCCTCTTGCCCCTGTACCTGCTCGTCGTGCTGTGCTTCTGCCGCTGCGCGGACGCGTGGTCGATCGATGCGGTGCTTCGCCGGCGCGCCGGCAAGCCCGTCCCACCGCCCGAACGGCCGAGCATGGAGTACGGCTGGGGACGCTTCGTCTGCTGGTCGGTGGTGGCGCTGACGTACTTCGCGGCGGGGACGAGCAAGCTTCGCCACGGCGGCTTTCTCTGGTGGGACGGGGTGAACCTGAAGAGCAAGCTCCTCGCCGACGTGCTCCAGGTCAACTCGATCGAGCTTCCCTGGACGCCGCTCATCGGCGAGCTTCCCGTTGCCGTGTTCTCGATCTTGGGGCTCGGCACGCTGATCATCGAAGCGGGTTTCCCCGCCGTACTGTTCTCGCGCACGGCGCGCTTTCTGTTTCCGCTCGGCGCCGCCGGTCTGCACCTCGGCGTGTTCTTGATGCAGGAGATCCTGTTTCTCGATCTGATGCTGATTCAGATCTTGTTCTTCGACGTCCGGAAGCCGGCAGCGTATCTGGAGCAGCGGTTTCGCTCGCGCTTTCCCGCGCTCGCCCTCGCCGGTCCGTCGGACTCGACGAGCGCGGGCCCGGAGGAGCAGCGCGCGGAGACGGGGGCGCTCGCCCCGGTGCCGCTCGGCACGCTGCTGCTCGCCGTGTTTCCGGTCGTTTACTGCGGAACCATCGCGCTCGGGCTCGAGGCGTACCCAATCACGACGTGGTCCATGTACTCCGATCGAACGCAGTCCACGCGCGTCCAATACATCTTGTTTCACGGGCTCGACGCCGCCGGGCGGAAGGTTCCGGTGCGCTTCGAGGACGCGTTCGGCGTGCTCCATTTCAACCGTGCGTACGACATCGTTCCACGCGCGTTCCACGACGAGGACGGCCAACGACCCCTCCGGCAGATGCTGGACGCCTTCGCCGGGATCCGCGACCGCGAGCGGTCCGCTGGCGAGCGACTCTCGGCGTTCCAGTTCGATCTCCGCGCGTGGGACTACGCCCGCGACCCCGGTGATCCGAATCGCGGCGTGACCGTTTCCACCTTCGTGCACCGCATCGGTTCGGCGGCGTCCGCCGAAAAACCGTAGCGAGGCCGAGCGTCACCCGCCGTCGGACGTACCGTACATCGCCTCGGCGAGCTCGAACGTGGCCGTTTCGAGCCTTCCGTACGCTTCGCGCAGGGTGTCGAGGGACGCGCCGCCCGACAGCAGCTCTTTCAGGCTCGCCGCCTCCGCACGCACGCCGACGAGCTTGTCGGCGTCGATGAGATCGGCGTAGCTCTCGAGCGCCTGCTCCGTCGTGTAGAGCAGCGTCTCGGCCTGATTGCGCATTTCGGCGAGCTGTTTTCGGAGCTCGTCGGACTCCTTGTGCCGCTCGCCCTCGCTGATGAGCCGATCGATTTCGTTCGTGGCGAGCCCGCTCGTCGGCTTGACGCTCACGTTCTGTGACCGCCCCGTGCCGAGATCCTTCGCTTCCACCGCGAGAATCCCGTTCGCGTCGACGCGGAAGGTCACCTGAATCTTCGGGATTCCGCGCGGCGCCGGGGGGATGCCGGTGAGCTCGAAGCGCGCGAGGCTTCTGTTGTCGGCCGCCATCTCGCGCTCGCCCTGCAGCACGTGCACGGGCACGAACGACTGGTTGTCGACGCTCGTCGTGAAAACCTCGCTGCGCTCGGTCGGCACCGTCGTGTTGCGGGGAATCAGCCGCGTGAACACGCCGCCGCCCGTTTCGACGCCGATCGAGAGCGGTGTCACGTCGAGCAGCAGCACTTCTTCGATTTCGCCGGCGAGCGCCGCACCCTGAATGGCCGCTCCAACGGCGACGACCTCGTCGGGATTCACGCCCTTGTGCGGATCGCGCTGGAAGAACTCGCGCACGGCTTTCTGCACGGCCGGCATGCGTGTCATGCCGCCCACCAGCACGACTTGGCCGATCTGCTTCGGTCCGAGCTTCGCGTCGGCGAGCACGGCCTTGCACGCCGCGATGGTGCGCTCGACGAGCGACGACGTGAGAATCTCGAGCTCGCTGCGCTTGAGCGTGCGTTCGAGATGCAGGGGACCCGACGGGCCCGACGCGATGAACGGCACGTTGATGCTGGTCTCGAGCGACGACGAAAGTTCGTGTTTCGCCTTCTCGGCCGCCTCTTTCAAGCGCTGGAGCGACATGCGATCTTTTCGGAGATCGACGCCGTTCGTCTTGGCGAACTCGTCGGCGAGCTTGTCGATGATGAGCAGGTCGAAATCCTCGCCGCCGAGGTGCGTGTCGCCGCCGGTCGCCTTCACGCTGAAGACGCCGCCCTGGAGCTCGAGCACCGAAATGTCGAACGTGCCGCCGCCGAGATCGTAGACGGCGATGAGCTCGTGCTGCTTCTTGTCGAGGCCATAGGCGAGCGCGGCCGCCGTCGGCTCGTTCAAAATGCGCTTCACGTCGAGCCCCGCGATGCGTCCCGCGTCTTTCGTGGCCTGACGCTGGGCGTCGTCGAAATACGCGGGCACGGTGATCACGGCCTCGGTCACCTGGGCGCCGAGGTACGTGTCCGCGATCTGCTTCATCGTGATCAGGATGTGACTCGAGACCTCCGGTGGAGACAGATTCTTGTCGCGCGCGCCGACCCAAGCGTCACCGTTCTCGTGCTTCACGACGGCGTAGGGCACGGAGGTGCGATGTTTCTGCGTGATCGGTGAATCGAAGCGCTGGCCCATGAGCCGTTTGACGGCGTAGACCGTGTGCTCGGGATTCGTCGCCGCCTGGCGCTTCGCCACCTGCCCGACCAAGCGCTCGCCCTTGGCGGTGAACGCGACGACGGACGGCGTCGTGCGTGCTCCTTCCGTGTTCGGAACGACCTTGACCTCGGGCTGACCGGAAGCGCCGACCCCCTCGACGACCGCGACGCACGAATTCGTCGTTCCGAGGTCGATGCCGATGATCTTGGTCATGAGCGGGACGAGGAGCTCAGGAGGACTTCGTCTTGGCGACCACCACCATGGCCGGGCGAAGCACGCGTTCGCCCAGACGATACCCGGCTTGGAGCTCGGTGGCGACCGCTCCCGGGGGAAACTCGTCGGTTTCGAGGTGCTGCACCGCCTCGTGCACCGCGGGATCGAACGGCTGTCCGACGGACACGATCCGCTCGATGCCGAGCTTTCCGAGCACGTCGAGGAACTGGCGCTGAACCATCGAAATGCCGTCCGCGAGCGCCTTCGTGTCCGTCGCCGAGCCGGCGTGGGCCGAAGCGCGCTCGAGATTGTCGAAAACGGGCAGAAGCTCGCGCAAAAGGTCCTCGCGAGCGACTTTGACCGCGTCCCCGAGCTCGCGACGAGCCCGCTTCTTGTAGTTGTCGAAATCCGCGGCGACGCGCAGCAGCTGATCGCGGTTTTTCTGCGCCTCGGACTTGGCGGCTTCGAGAGGATCCGCCGGCGGCGGCTCCGAAGCGTCCGGCGCGGTCAAGTCGGCGGGCGGCTGCCCCGAATTCCTGGCGTTCGCCGCGTTCTCGGAATCGGGAATCCCATCGGCGGGCGTGTCGTTCTCGGATGATCTCACTTCGGACATCGGGACGCGCAGTATAATCACTCGTCTCGAAGGGTCCAGGGCCAGAACCGCGTAAAATCGCGGTAAATCGCGCGAATTCGTCGGCGGCGGAGCGATCCCTCGCGTCAGCGCAGGATGTCGCAAGGTGCCTGACGCAAGACCGTCACCGTCCCACCCGTCCAGCGCGTTTCGGCGACGGCGGCTTCGGGCGCCGCGGCGAACCAGCCCCCGAGCTCGTTCGGCAGGGCCCAGAAATGAGGAGGCCCTTCGAGCGGTTCGCGCTCGGCACGCCGCTCGCCGGAGCGTCCGTAGCCCGTCGATTCGAGCCAGAAGCAGAAGCCTTCGCTCGCCGGAGCGAAGAGATGCTCCCGACCGGCCGCGACCGTGACACG
>DASUTR010000196.1:0-7245 GCA_036374535.1 Polyangiaceae bacterium | reverse complement strand
CGACCGCCCGGGCTTCCGCGACGAAGCCGTTCTTGGCGGATTCGCTCGGCGAGGCCTGGTGCAACACCTTGAGCGCCACCTTGCGCCCGAGGTCGACGTGGAAGCCTTCGTAGACGACGCCCATCGCGCCGCGGCCGAGCTCGCGCTCGACGCGGTAGCGGGTCCCAGGAAGCAAGTTTTCGCTCGGCGCCGGCGGCGGCGAGTGCGGGAGCGGCGGCGGGCTCGCCTTCTTCTCGCGCGTCGGGCGCACGAGCGCCTGGAACTCGGCGCGCGAGCGCGCCGGCTCCGCCGGGTAGAGTCGGTTCATGAGGCTCGCGATGCGGCCGCGTACGCTGCGATCGCCGTCGCCGAGACTCGGCGCGCGCTTGAGGATCTTGACGAGCTCGGCGGTTGCCTCGCGCGCCGAAGACAGCCGCTCGTCGATCGATACCGCCGTGAGCTTCTCGAGCACGCGATCGAGCTCGATGGGCGCGCCCACCGACTGCGCGATCGGCGGCAGCGTCTTCTTGCCGGCGCCCACGGCCGCGAGGTGCGCCGCGGGCTCGCCCACGAGAAAGCGCCGGCCCGAAACGAGCTCCCACAGGATCACGCCGAAAGCGTAGAGATCGGCGGGAACGCCGCCGGGCGTGTTGTTCGCGACTTCGGGAGCGACATAGCCGGGCTTCGCGAACACGACGCCCGAAATCGTGTGGCAGCGCCGGTTCTCGCCGCGTGCCGTACCGAAATCGATGAGCTTGGTGTCGCCGCCGTAGCCGATCATCACGTTCTGCGGCGACAGATCGCGGTGCACGATCTCGAGCGGTTTGCCGTCGGCGTCCTTGCGCTCGTGCACGTGCGCGAGCGCGTCGCCCACGGTGACGGCAATCGCGACCGCCTCGGCCCAGCCGACGCGCACCCCGAGCTGCGCGGCCCGCCCTCGCACGTCGGACAGGTTTCGTCCCTCGATGTACTCGACGGCGACGTAAGGCTTACCGCTCGCGTCGGTCGCGGCTTCGAGGATCTGCGCGACGCCGGGGTGATGAAGCTGCGACTGGATGCGCGCCTCGTCGAGGAAGCGCGCGAGGAACGAGCTATCGGTATCGTGGTCGCGCCGAACCGTCTTGATGATGAGGGGCCGCTCCGCGCCCTCGATGCCCACCACCGTGGCGAGGAACACCTCGCCCATGCCTCCGCGTGCGATGCGCTTGAGGAGTCGGAAGCGCTCGAGCTGCCGCGGAAGCACCGGCTCTTGGGCCTGGTTTTTTTCTAGTGATTCCAGCTGGTTACCGCCGATGCCCTGAGCGTGCATGGGTGCATGGTGCCAATGTCGCACAATGTAGGCAAACAAACCGCGGCGCTTTTCTCGGAAGGAAGAGGAATCAGAGCCTGCCGTCGGCGGTTGCCTGGGCCGAAGCCGGACCTGGCGTGCACCTTGGCCCAGGCACGGTCTTCGGCTCCGTTGTGAATCGAACCGATCGGGCTAAGCTCCCCTCCGCCTCGTGAGACCCCGCTTCAGCGCTCGTGCCTTCCGGCTCCTGCTCGCGACCGTCGTCGCGCTCGGGGCGCTCACGTTCGGCTCGCGCGCGCACGCGGCCGTCCCGATGTGCAGCGAGGACGGGCGCAGCATCGCCGCGCCGCCAATCATGAGGCCGAGTTCGGATCGCGTGCTCGAGTCGCGCGGCGACTGCGAGCGGCTCCGGACTCTGCTCACGCGCTCGAACCCGGGCGATCACCAGCGCGGCGGCGCGATTGAAGCGGGCGACGCTCCGCTCCGAGCCGTGCCCGCTCGCGCCATCGTTCCGGCCTCACCCTGCTCCGGTCGGCTCCGTCTCGCCGACGAGCTCGGGGGAGCTCGCCCCGCGCGAACGCTCGGCGTTTTCCGGCCGCCAAGAGCCTGAGATTCTCCCGGAGAGCCCGACATCGCCACGCCGGCGCGCGTGGATTGGTCGGTGCGTCCGGCAACGACCGGCGGCTCACCGCCGGTCTTCCATCCTCCCACCATCGGGTTCCTCGCTCGGCTCGCGCCGGAGCGGAGCACGGAGCCGTCCAGAAGATTTCGAAGAGTCGAGAGAAAGTTCGTAAGAGGAGTTCGTCATGAACAAAGGGACCGCCATCGTTGGCTTTTTGCTCAGTTTCATCGCCGGGATGTTCCTCATGTGGGGCATCGACAAGCGGAGCGGCGGGGGAGACATCTCCGCCGAAGCTTCGGCTGCAGCCGGGGAATTCGACCACAGCGCCGCAAGCGTTCCGGTCACCACCAAGGACCCCATGTGGGGCAAGGCGGGTGCTCCCGTCACGATCGTCGAGATCAGTGACTTCGAGTGTCCGTTCTGCAGCCGTGTCGGTCCGACGCTCAAGCAGGTCAAGGACACCTACGGCCCGGACAAGGTGCGCATCGTCTGGAAGCACCAGCCGCTGCCGTTCCACAAGAACGCGCGTCCCGCGCACGAAGCGGCCGCGACCGTCATGGGTCTCGCCGGAAGCGACGCGTTCTGGAAGTTCCACGACTCGGCCTTCGCGAACCAGAAGGACCTGACGCCCGAGAACTTCGAGAAATGGGCCGTCGCCGCGGGCGTCGACCTCGCGAAGTTCAAGGAGGCGTACGCGTCGAAGAAGTTCGCGAGCAAGGTCGACGAAGACATGAAAGTCGCGAAGAGCGTCGGAGCCAACGGCACGCCGGCGTTCCGCATCAACGGCGTCACCGTGAGCGGCGCTCAGCCTTTCGACAAGTTCAAGGAAGTCATCGACGCGCAGCTCGAGGAAGCGAAGAAGCTCGTCGCGAGCGGCACGAAGCCGATGGACGTGTACGTTCAACTCACGAACAAGAACCAGGCGGCTCAGCCTTCGCAGGACTCGCCCAACAAGAAGCAGGCGGATCCGGAAGAGGAAGACAAGAGCGTCTGGAAGGTGCCGGTTCTCCCCGACGATCCGGTCAAGGGTCCGAAGGACGCGCTCGTCACGATCATCGAGTTCTCGGAGTACCAGTGCCCGTTCTGCAAGCGCGTCGGTGACACGCTCGACAAGGTGACGGAGACCTACAAGGACGACGTTCGCATCGTGTGGAAGGACAACACCCTGCCGTTCCACCCGCGCGCCAAACCCGCCGCCATCCTCGCTCGCCACGCCTACAAGACGAAGGGCGACAAGGGCTTCTGGGAAGCGCACGACGCACTCTTCGAGAGCCAGCCGAAGCTCGAAGACGCCGATCTCGAAGCCGTTGCCGGCAAGATCGGCCTCCCGTGGGACGCCGTGAAGGCCGCCATCGACGGCAACAAGTACGTCGAAAAGCTCGACCAAAGCATGGAGATCGCGAACGACTTCCAGGCCCGCGGAACGCCGCACTTCTTCATCAACGGCGTGCGCCTCAGCGGTGCCCAGCCGTTCGAGAAGTTCAAGGCGTCGATCGACGAGCAGCTCGCCAAGGCGAAGGCACTCGTCGCCAAGGGCGTGCCCCGTTCGAAGATCTACGAAGAGGTCACGAAAGACGGCAAGGAGCCTCCGCCGCCCGAGAAGAAGGAAGTTGCGGCGCCGGACGCGTCGAGCCCGTTCAAGGGCGGCGCGAACGCCAAGGTCACGATCCAGGTCTTCTCCGAGTTCCAGTGCCCCTTCTGCAAGAAGGTCAAGCCGACGCTCGACGAGCTCGAGAAGGAGTACGGAAACAAGATCAAGGTCGTGTGGCGTAACCTCCCGCTTCCGTTCCACTCGGACGCCCCGCTCGCGTCCGAAGCGGCGCAGGAAGCGTTCGCTCAGAAGGGCAACGCGGGCTTCTGGAAGTTCCACGACAAGCTTTTCGAGGGTCAGGAGCAGGGCCTCAAGCGCGAGCGGCTCGAAGCGGTCGCGCAAGAGGTCGGCCTCGACATGGAGAAGTTCAAGGCGGCCCTCGATTCGCACAAGCACAAGGCCAAGGTCGATGCCGACGCGAAGATCGGCAACGACGCCGGCATCAACGGGACGCCCGGCTTCGTGATCAACGGCTACTTCTTGAGCGGCGCGCAGCCCGCGCCCGCGTTCAAGAAGATCATCAACCGCGCGCTGCGCGAATCGGGCGGATGAGGGCGCCTGAGGTGGCGTTCTGGGCGGTCGTCGTGACGACCGCCCAGGCGCTCCTCGGTTGTGGGGGAACGAAATCGCCGGCGGGATCGCCCGCCGGCGAGCGCGTCGTGCGCTGGGCGCCCGCTCCCGGCGCGTTCGACGCAGAAGCGGTTCCCGTCGAGGATTTCGCGAAGCGCCTCGAGCCGGACGCCGTCCCGCCCGTCACGTCGGATCTTCCGAGTCGTGGCCCCGCGGGAGCGCCCGTGACCATTCAGCTGTTCAGCGACTTCGAGTGCCCCTTTTGCGCGCAGGCGGCACCCGTCGTGCGCGAGCTCGAGTCCGAGTTCGGGAGCGAAGTGCGCGTCCTTTGGCGCAACCTTCCGCTGCCGAGCCACCGCCACGCGGAGCTCGCCGCCGTCGCGGCCACGTTGGTGTACCGAGCGCGCGGAGGGGCCGCGTTCTGGCGCTTCCATGACGCGCTCTTCGACGCCGCGCCCGGCGGTCTCGACGAAGACCTGATCGAGCGTCTCGCGAAGCGCGAGGGCCTTACCCGGGCGAGCATCGAAGCCGCCCTCGAAACGGGAGCCGGTGGAAGCCTCGCCGCCGACCTTCGCGCCGCCGACGCCGCGGGCGTCGAGGGAACGCCGGCGTTCGTCGTGAACGACTGGATCGTGACGGGAGTCGTTCCGTATCCCCTCTTCCGATCGCTCGTTCTCCGCGCCCTCGCCGAAGCACGCCCGAGCGGGTAGGCGCTCGGCACAGCGCTTGCTGTAACCGCCGGCGTGCTCGAAAAACCTCGAGAAAACCCCGCGCCGGCGCGCGCGGGACGCGGGCGAGCCGTCGTGACCCTGACGCGCCGCGGAACCGTGCCGTCAAACGGCTGACGCACGGCGAAGGGAGCAGATTCGTCTTGGCCAACCTCCTGTTGCACAGCTTGCGAGAATTCGACGAAGTCATCCTCGAGCTCGTCGAGCGCCTCCGTCCCCGTTCGTTGCTCGAGATCGGAGCGGAGACGGGCACGTTCACCGAGCGGCTCGTCGCCTATTGCGAAGCGAACGGCGGAAAGCTCGTGACCATCGACCCGGCACCGCACCCGGATCTTCTCGAGTTCGCCCGGAAAAACGACACGGTGACGCTCGTCGTCGGGCTCAGCATTCCCTACCTGCGCGAGAACGCTTGCGATGCCGAGCTCGCGCTCATCGACGGCGACCACAACTACTACACCGTCTCGAACGAGCTCGAGCTCATCCACGAGGCGTGGGCGAAACGAGGAACGCGCGGCACGATGCTCCTCCACGACGTGGGTTTTCCCTGCGCTGACCGCGATTTTTACTACAGCCCGGAGTCCATTCCCGAAGAGGCGCGGCACCGGCACAGCTACGCGCTCGGCGTCACGCTCGACAGCGACGGGCTCATCGCCGGCGGCTTCCGCGGCGAGGGCCAATTCGCCTGGGCGCTCGCGCGCGGCGGCGCGAGGAACGGCGTGTTCACGGCCATTCGCGACTTCTGCGCGAAACACCCGGAATACGCCTACCGCTCGATCGACGCCGTGTTCGGCCTCGGTGCGTTGACGGTGCGCGGAAGCGAGGCGGACGCCGCCGTGGCGGCGACGTTCGGCCGCTACGACAACGCGCTCGTTCGCCGTCTCGAGCGCAATCGCCTCGAGCTCTATCTCAAGGTCATCGAGCTTCAGGACCTGCTCGCCGCGAAGGAAAGCGCGTGACCGCGCACGTCGCCTCGGGCACGGCGCGCAAGCGCCACACCGAAACCGTGCGCGGACCCGAGCTCGTCGCGAGCTTCGAGCGTCTGGCAAAGGACATCGCGGTTCTGTCGCTCGACTGCTTCGATACGCTGCTCTTCCGGCGCACCGAGCGGCCCGTCGACGTTTTCTTCGACCTGGCGCAGACCCCTCCGTTCGCGGCGCTCGGCTTCGCCGCGAAGACGCGCATCGAGTCCGAATCGCGAGCCCGAAGCCTCGCCCGCCTGCGGCGCGGCTCGACCGAAGTGAAGCTGCCCGAAGTCTACCGCACGGCGTTCCCCGAGCTCACCGACGACGAGGTGGCGGCCCTCGCGGCCGCGGAGCTCTCGGCCGAAAAGGCCGCTTGTTACGCCTTTTCTCCCACCGTCGAGCTCGTGCGCGCGGCCAAGGCGCGCGGCTTGTCCGTCATCGTCGTGAGCGACACCTATCTCGCGGAAACGGAGCTGCGCGCGCTGCTCTCGGCGACGCTTCCCCCCGACGTCTACGCCGCGATCGGCCGCGTTTTCTGCTCGTCGGAGTTCGGACGCTCGAAGGCCGGCGGCCTCTTCGAGGACGTGAAGCGAGCTCTCGGACGCAAGGCGGCGTCCATGCTGCACGTCGGCGACCACGAGATCTCCGATCTCGAAGCGTCGCACCGCGCGGGCATGAGCTCGCTGCGGCTGCTTCATCACGAACCCGCCGTCGAGCAGCTCCTGCGCGCACAATCGATCGCCGCCGCGCTCGTCGCGCCCGACATTCGCGAGTCGCGAGGGTTGCCGAGCCCGTTCACGGGGCTCTACGCCGCTCAGAAGGACCTCGCGAAGCCGGAGACGCTGCTCGGCTACGCGGGCGCCGGACCCATCTTGTACGCGTTCGCGCGCTTCCTGGTCGAGGAGCTCGACGAGCTCGAACGCAGCGGCGCGCGCCCGAAGGCGCTCTTTCTCATGCGCGACGCGCACCTGCCGCACCTCGTCGCCGACGACGTCGCGGGGCGTGCGCTCGGCACCGACGTGGCCCTGAGCCGCTCGGTCGCCTACGCGGCTTCGTTTCGCTCGAAGGACGACATCGAGCGCTATCTCGCGCGCAGCGCCGGGAGCGCGCGTATCGACGCCATGGCACGGCAGCTCGGTCTCGACGGAGCGCTCGCCGGGCGGCTGATTCGCGAGTGCGAGCGCTCGGACACGCCGGGGCTCGAGTTCGCCCGGCGGGTGCGGGACGCGAGCGTGACGAGCGTCGTCCTCGAGCGCTCCGCGGCGTTTCGCCGGCGGCTCCTTCGCTATCTCGAGAAGCGTGTCGGGATGAAGCGCGGCGATACGCTCGTGCTCGTCGATCTCGGCTACGAAGGCACGGTCCAGCGCGAGCTCGGCCCCGTGCTCGAGGCGGAGCTCGGCGTGACCGTGACGGGACGCTACTTGCTCGCGAGCCGCGTGCCCGGCTGGGAAAAGACGCGGAAGGGCCTGTTCGATCCCGGCTCGTGCGACGATCGCGTGCTCGCC
>DASUTR010000195.1:0-5821 GCA_036374535.1 Polyangiaceae bacterium | reverse complement strand
CGCACGTTCGAACGGCGCGTTCGAAACATGGCTCGTGCGCGTCTCGCCCCACTGCGTCCCGAGCCCGGGGCGCTCGTCGTCCTTTTCGATGGCCCGACGTGTGCGTGACTCGGCGTTGGCCTGCGGAGCGCCCTTCGCGGTGTCGCCGCCGCTCCGCTTCGCCGCAGGCGAGCTCGCGCCGGCCGGCGGTGACGCCGGCGCGGGAGCCGCTTCGGCGCGGGCGCTCGAGCCTTCGGAGCTCGGAGCCTCGTCGGCGGGAGCCCGGGCCGCTTCGCCCTCGGCGGGGAACGCGCTCGGCTCGCTCGGCGCGGCCGTGTCGGGCTCCGTCTCGCCTCCCGTTCGCGCCTCCGGCGCGCTGCCGCGCCCGCACGCCGCGGCCAAGAGTCCGACTGCCACAACCGACCAGCTTCTGAGCGTTCTCATGACGAAAGTTCCTCCGGGTTTCCCCAAGAGAACGCGGTTCGGAAGCGCCGCTTACAGAGCCTGGGGAACCGGATTTCCGCCGTGGTCGAAATCGACGAACCCGCTCAACCGCGGGCTTTCGACGTAGACGCGAAAGCGCACCGCGTCCGTCTTCGGCAGGTGCCGTCGCACGAGGACGCGCGTGACCCGTCCCTCGGCGGCGTCGATCTCGGTGGTCGCGCGCGTGACGAGCTCGGGGATGCGCCCGAGCGCGACGCTCGACAGCGCGAAGAGATTGACGTCGAGCTTGCCCCTGCCCCGGACCTCGGCGGTGCGCGGCTCGCCGAAGGCGCCCTTCGCGAGCTCGTGCTCGACGATCCGGCCCGGCTGCGCTCCATCCTCCACTTGCACGACCGCGCCGTGCTCGCGCACATCGACCGCAAGCGCGCGCGCGTCGGCGCCCACGCGGCGACCGAGCTCGCCGAGGAAGCGCTCGAGCGCCGGTCGCTCGAAGAGCGGGGGGCCGGGGTGTTCCAACTCTTCGACGGCGTCGCTGCGGCCCGCGCTCGGGGGGGCGCCTTCCGCGCAACCCGTCGCCAGCGAGCCCGTCGCGACGACACCCGCGACGAGCGCGAGCGTCGCGACCGTTCCGCCGATGCGGCCGAGCCAGCGATCGAGGATCGTCTTGCCCGTGTCGAGGCCCGCAACGAGCGTCCACTCGTTCTTTTGGTGCGCCTGAGCCTGGGTGCCGGGGCCGAAGTTCGCCGCCGGAACCCCCGCCGCCGAAAAGCGCGCGACGTCCGTCCACGCCTGCTTCGGCTCGAGGCCCGCGACGCCGCATTCGGCGAGCGCGGCGATGAGCGGGTGGTCGCGCCGCGGAGGCGCCGAAGGCGCCACGTCGACGTAATCTACCTCGGCGTCTCCGGCGACGAGCGCTTCGACGCGGGCCTTCGCCCGTTCGACCGACGTGCCGGGGCCGAAGCGGTGATTCAGATTGAGCTCGAAGCGGTCGGGGATGACGTTGCGGGCGCGCCCGCCGCTGCCGAGCGTCGCGCTAATGACGCTCTTCCACTCGAGCCCGTCCACGACGTCCGTCTCCGGTGCGAGCGCCGAGAGCCGCCCGAGCAGCCCGGCGGCTTTGTGAATAGCGTTCTCGCCCTGCCAGGGCCGTGCGCTGTGCGCCGTGCGGCCGAGAAACGCGACCGTCGCGTGCAGCGAGCCGCCGCAACCGAGCTGGAGCTTGTTGTCGCTCGGCTCGAGGGCGATCGCTACGTCCGAGCGGGTCACGTCCGGATCTTCGTCGAGCACGCGTCCGAGCTCGTTCTCGGCGAAAGGCCCCTCCTCGCGGGCGTAGAACACGAGCGTCAGATCGACGTTCGGAAGCCGCGTGCGCTCGGCGAGATCGAGCATGAGGCACACGCCGCTCTTCATGTCCGCGGCGCCGGCTGCGTACAGCCGCTCGCCCTCGATGCGGGGCGGCCCGTCGTGCTCGGTTCGCACGACGTCGAGATGACCCGCGAGCGTCACGTGCGGCCCGCCGCTCCCGCGCTTGAGCGGTACGACGAGCGAATCGCCGTAGCGGCGGATCGGCCCGGCGGTGCGTACCTTGCCGAGCCGTTCGGCCACGGCGTCACAGAGCGCGCGCTCTTCGCCGATGGGCGAGGGGATGCGGCAGAGCCAGAGCAGCTTTTCGGCGAGCGATTCGGCCATCACACGGCCACGTTGAAGTCGCGGAGGGCGGCGTTGAGCGACGTCTTCTTGTCGGTGCTCTCCTTGCGCTGTCCGATGACGAGCGCGCAGGGGACCTGGAATTCCCCTGCTGGAAAGCGTTTCGCGCGTGTTCCCGGGATCACGACGCTGCGAGCCGGGACGCGGCCGCGGTACTCGACGGGCTCGCTGCCCGTCACGTCGAGAATCGCCGTGGACGCCGTGAGCGCGACGCCCGCCCCGATGACGGACTCGCGTTCGACGATCACGCCTTCGACGATGATCGCGCGCGATCCGATGAAGCAGCCGTCCTCGACGATGACCGGCTGCGCGCCGGGCGGCTCGAGCACGCCGCCGATGCCGACGCCGCCCGAGAGGTGACAATCCTTGCCGATCTGCGCGCACGAACCGACGGTCGCCCAGGTGTCGACCATGGTGCCCGAGCCGACGTAGGCGCCGATGTTCACGTAGCCCGGCATGAGGATGGCGCCCGACTCGATGAACGCGCCGTAGCGCACCGTCCCCGGGGGCACGACGCGCACGCCCGCGCGGTCGAGGTTCTTCTTCAGCGGGATCTTGTCGAAAAACTCGAACGGAGGCGCTTCGAGCTTCTCCATCGGCCGGATCGCGAAGTAGAGCAGGATGGCCTGCTTCACCCAGGCATGCGTCGTCCATTTTCCCGGCGCTTCCTGCGATGCGACGCGCAGCGTGCCGGCGTCCAAACGGGCGATGGTCGCCTCGACCGCGGCCTTGACGGCGTCGTCCTTCAAGAGGGCGCGGTCCGCGAACGCTTTTTCGATGGTGGTTTGAAGCTGGGCGTCGCTCATCGAGCGCGCATTCTCGACCACGAAGCTTCGCCGATCAAGGCGAGCCCGTCACGCGAGCTCGGGATGCGTCGCGATGCGGAGCAGGGTGCTCCTTTCGCGCCGTTCGACCTTCACGCCGAGGAGCGCTGCCGTGCCGTCGAGGCACGCCAGCGTGGGCTCGATCGAGCCGTACGCCCACACCGAAAGCACACGACCTTCGGTCACGGGCTCGAGGGTGATTTCGAGCCCGATTTCTCCGCCGAGACACGAAACGATGAGCGCGGCCTCGCCGCCCTCCTCGGTGAGCCGTTCGGCTTCGGTGCTGACGAACGCGGCCAGAGCGCGCGGCTTGATGGCTCCGTCGCCGATCTGGTGCCGCGTGACCAGACGCGCCGTGAAGAGCCGCTGCGGTCGCCGCCCGCTCGGCGGATCGGCGAGCCGCCGGCGCAAGAGCTCGGGCACGTTCAACACGACCTTGGGCTCGTGCACCGAGACCTCGAGCAAATCCATCAGCGCGTACGCCGCGTCGAGCTCGCGCGAGACGCGTCCGAGCAGGCGATCGAGATCGAGCCGCTCGGCGGTGCGAAGCGACTCCTGAACGAACGCTTCGAGCTCGCGCTCGAGCTCGTCGATGCGCAGCGTCACGAACGCTTGGAGCTCGTCGCGCGCCGGGCGCACGCTCGGCCAGCCTTCGAGAGCGCCGAAGAGCTCGGACGCCGCCTGCCGCATGGAGCCACACGAGGCGAGCACGTCGGGTAGAACGCCCGAAATCGCCTTCGAGCCGACCTTCACCGAGCCGACGAGCTGCGCGAGATTGCCGAGCGCGCCGAGAGCGTCTCGGAACGACCCGCGCGCCGAGTCGAGCTCGACGTTGCGGGGAGGCTGCGAGGAAGCGCCAGGCATGACTCAGCTGACTGCCGCACGCTCGGAGGCGCCGGCAGATGTCGGATGGGTTTCGGTGATCGTGGAAGAATACGGCGCGCGCGCTAGACGAGATTCATGCCGGGGAAAAAATACCCGCACTCGAGCGCGCCGTTCTCCACGGAATCGGATCCGTGCACGGCGTTCTCCCCCACGTTCTTGCCGTAGAGCTTGCGAACCGTGCCGTCGGCCGCTTTCGCCGGATCGGTCGCGCCGATCGTCGTACGAAGGTGCTGGACGGCGTTCTCGCGCGATAGAGCGAGCACCACGACCGGTCCCCGCGTCATGAACGTCACGAGCTCCCCGAAGAAAGGTCGTTCCCGATGCACGGCGTAAAACCCCTCGGCCGTACGGCGGGTCAGATGAACCTGCTGCATGGCGAGGACCTTGAATCCTGCGTCGAGCAGCATCTGAAGAACGGCGCCCTGCTTGCGCGACTCGAGCGCGTCGGGCTTGATGATGCAAAGGGTCTTTTCGGTGGACATCGGCCGGGGCCCTCATACCAAGTCCTCGGGATTACGCAAGAATTTCCCGAGCCTCCTCGTAAATCGTGACGCTTCGACGACGAGCGCGAAACGCCTCGCCGCCGCCACGCCACAAACCATGGATCTTACGAAGCCCGTACCCGGAACACCGCCCGTACGGCCGCCCGCCGGCTTCATCCCGCCTGAGCCTCGCACTCCTCCCACGTGCGGACCCGGGCCGCTCGGGTTCCCGAAATCGACCGGCGGCGCTCGTTTTGTTTCCCGGAGGGCCGGCTAGAGCATGCTTTTCAGCGTGACGCCCATCTCCGCGGGGGTGGGTGCCACCTTCACGCCGGCCGCTTCCAGGGCCGCGATCTTGTCCTTGGCCGTACCTTTGCCACCCGAGATGATGGCGCCGGCGTGACCCATGCGCTTACCGGGGGGTGCCGTCGCGCCAGCGATGAACCCGGCGACGGGCTTTTTCATGTGCTGCTTGATGAAGGCGGCGGCGCGCTCCTCGGCGTTGCCGCCGATCTCGCCGATCATCATGACGCCTTCGGTGTTCGGGTCGTCGTTGAAGAGCTTCAAGACGTCCACGAAGTCCATGCCGCCGACCGGATCGCCTCCTATGCCGACGCATGTCGATTGCCCGAGGCCGAGGGCGGTGAGTTGTCCGACCACCTCGTAGGTGAGCGTTCCCGACCGCGACACGACGCCGAGCTTGCCGGGACGGTGAATGTGTCCCGGCATGATGCCGATCTTGCACGCACCGGGGGTAATCACGCCCGGGCAGTTCGGACCGACGAGCCGCACCGGGCGCCCCTCGAGCGCGCGCCGCACGCGGATCATGTCCATGACCGGAATGCCCTCGGTGATGCACACGACCAGGCTGCAGCCCGCGTCGGCGGATTCGAGGATGGCGTCGGCCGCGCCGAGCGCGGGAACGAAGATGCACGAAACGTCCGCGCCCGTCTTCTTCACGGCTTCGGCCACGGTGTCGAACACCGGAACCGACACCTTCTTCTTGTCGGGCCCTTCGCCTTCGAACGTCTCCCCGCCGCGGTTCGGCGTTACGCCGGCGACGATTTGCGAGCCGTAGGCGATGCACTGGCGCGCGTGGAACGAGCCCGCCGAGCCGGTGATGCCCTGAATCAAGACCTTCGTGTTCTTGTCTACCAGGATGCTCATGCCGCGCTCCTGACCGCTGCGACGATCTTCTTCGCTCCGTCGCCCATGTCGTCGGCCGCCTGAATCTTGAGGCCGCTCTCGGCGAGGATCTTCTTGCCCTGTTCCACGTTCGTGCCCTCCAGGCGCACGACGAGCGGCACCTGCAAACCGAGCTCGCGCGTCGCCGCGACGACGCCCTCGGCGATCACGTCGCATTTCATGATGCCGCCGAAGATATTCACGAAGATACCCTTCACCTTGGGGCTCGAAAGGATCATCGTGAACGCCTTCGTCACCTGCTCCTTCGTCGCGCCGCCGCCCACGTCGAGGAAGTTCGCCGGCGAGCCGCCGTGC
>DASUTR010000194.1:0-5539 GCA_036374535.1 Polyangiaceae bacterium | reverse complement strand
TGCGCGAGCGGCTCTGGGCCGAATGAGCTACGGTCGGCCCGTGCGACGCGTGCTCACTTCCATTCTCTCGGCCCTGGTCCTCGCCGCGGCGTGCGCCGGCGCGAAACCCAAAGCCACGCCGGAACGCGCGGCCCCGCGCGCCTCTTCGGCGCCCCGCGCGACGGCGGCGCCTACGGCATCGTCGATACCCGAAGGGCCGGCGTCGCCGCGCCGCGCCAAACCGGACGCGCCGACCGCGAAGGCCCCCGTGAAGAAGGGACCGCCCGAGCCCGGCGCGTGCCCGAGCGGAATGGTCCTCGTCTCCGGCGACTACTGCTCCGAAGTCGAGCACGAGTGCAAGAAGAGCTGGTACGACAAGAGCAACAAGAAAACGGTGTGCGAGGAGTTCGAGCCCGTATCGCGTTGCGTGGGCGACAAGACGCAGAAGCGCTTCTGCATCGACGAGTACACGTGGCCGAATCGGAAAGGCGCGCGGCCCGAGGTGATGAACCGCTTCCACCAGGCCGAGCTCAAGTGCGCGGCCGTCGGCAAGCGGCTCTGCACCGAATCCGAGTGGACGATGGCGTGCGAGGGTCCGAAGCTCTTGCCGTTTCCGTACGGCTACGTGCGGGACACGAAAAAGTGCCACGGCGATTTGGACTGGGACAGCCCGGACATGAAGAAGGTCGCCGCGCGCGATCCCGCGGAGCTCGCTCGGTTGTGGAAGGGAAAGCGTAACGGCAGCCAGCCGGAGTGCGTCAGCGACTACGGCGTCTACGACCTGCCGGGCAACGTCGACGAGGTCGTCTCGAGCGAGTCATTTCACCTGCCGGGTTACAAGGGGAAGTTCGACAGCGTTCATACCGGCGGCCCCTGGTACAAGGGCGTGCGCAATCAGTGCCGCCCGAAGATCTACACGCACGACGAAGCGTTCTATTACTACTTCCTCGGCTTTCGCTGCTGCGCCGAGCCCGACGGAAAGACGACCGATCCGCGCACGCCGTACCAGATCGAAAAGAAGTGGAAGCTCGAACGCGTCGAACGTTCCGCCGGCTTCACGCTCGATCAGATGAAAATGAAGCTCGAGCTCATCGAAAAAAAGCAATGCACGTGCTCCGACAAGGACATCTTGTGCAAGACGATGTGCGGCACGCTGCTCGGCCCCGAGGCGAAGGACGTCCCCTGACGGCGTGCCGGAGCGGTCCGCCGCGCAGGGTCACTTCCGTCCGGCGAGCGCCTGCTCGATCAGCTTTCGCAGGCGTTCCTCGACGAACTCCTGCTTCGACAAGAGCGCCGTCACGCCGAGCTCCTGCAGACGGTCGCGGTTCTTTTTCGTCGCCGCCGTCGTGAGCACGATCACGGGAACGTGAGCGAGCTCGCGCATCGACTTGAGCTCGCGCACCATCTCGACGCCGTCCATGTGCGGCATCTCGACGTCCGTGACGATGACGTCGGGCGGGTTCGAGCGCGCGAGCAAAAGGCCCTGGCGCCCGTCGGACGCTTCTTCCACGTTGAGGCCGAGCCCGCGCAGGATGCCGCACAAGAGCTCGCGTGCGACGGGCGCGTCCTCGACGATGAGCGCGCGCGGGAGGCGCGTGGTGCGCTGGGGGTCGACGCGCGCCGTCGGGGCTTCGCGCGTGCGGCCGTAGCCGTACAGCGCTTCCACGTCGAGCAGGAGCATGACCTCGCCGTCCGGCGTCGGCGAGACGCCGCGGACGAGCGACGAGCGGAACGGGAGCTCCTCCGTGCGCTGGAGCGAGATCGGGCGAGGGGTGTCGTAGCCGTCGACGGCCACTGCGAAGAGTCCCGCCGAACGGTAGAGCACGACCGCGGAGGTGCCGAGCTTCGGCGGCGTGTGATCGCCGTTCAGCATGCCGAGCGTGAACAAGCGCACGAGCTGGGTGTCGTCGTCGCGCGTGAAGCGCAGGAATCGCCCATCCGCCGCGTGCTCGAGGTTTTCGATGCGCACCACGGAATGCACGGCGCGGCTCGGAACGGCGAAACGGGCGTTGCCCGCGAGGAGCGGCACGGCGATTTCCCCGCGGGGCGTCGCCGGCAGGTCGAGCAAGACGCGCGTCCCGATACCCGCTTTCGACTCGATGCGGATCTGGCCGCCCGCCAGGGCGACCTCGCGCGCCACGACGTCGAGCCCGACGCCACGTCCCGAAATTCGCGTCACGTGCTCGCTCGTCGTGACGCCCTGTTCGAGCAGGTAGGGTAAGAGCTCGTCGTCGGTAAGCGTCTGGACGTCCGCGACGCGGGATGCGAGCACCTGGCGCAGGCGCGCCGTGTCGACGCCCCCGCCGTCGTCGGAAACCTCGACGTGGATGCTCGACTCCGTCTGCGTGATCGCGACTTCGATCGTCGCACGGGCCGGCTTGCCACGCGTCACGCGGAGCTCGGCGCTCTCGATGCCGTGATCGATGGCGTTGCGAATCAGATGGAGCAGCGAAGGTTCGAGCCGCTGCTCGATGGACATGTCGAGAATGGCGCTGCCGTGGACGCGAATCTCGGCGTCTTTGCCGAGCGTGCGCAGCGTGATGCGCCCGACGCGTACGACCTGGTTCAGCAGGCGATCGGTGCCGACCACGGACGCCTTGCGAACGGCGTCTTCGAGCTCGTCGAGACGGAGGCTGGCGGCGAAATCGTTGCCGGACCACTCGGCGCGAATCTTGGACAGTCGCCGATCGACCTCGCTTCCGTACCCGAGCGTCTTCGTGACGCGCTCGACGAGCGTTTCGGCGCCGCGGTGCGGGTCGATCTCGACGAGGAGCGCGCGCAACATCCGCTGAGCCTCGCGCAGGCGCTCGTGAAACACCGTTTGCTCGGCGTAGAGCCGCCTGAGCTCGTGGATCAGCGGGCGCAGCACCTCGACCCCGACGGTGGAGGCAGCCGTCTTGCGCTCGCCCGCCCCCGCCGGCGGCGCGGCTTCGGCTTCGGGTTTCGAGGGTTTTTGCCGTTCGACGGGCCCGGCGCCCGTCGCCGCGTTGGCGCGTAGCTCGTCCGTCGCCGTCTGGATCTGCCGGACGAGCTCCGTGAGATCGGGTTTTTCTTCGGCGTACGGATCGGCGGCGAGCATCGCCATGCCCTCGAGCGCGCCGAGCAGGGCATCGCCCGTGAGGGGAGTGGGCCGGCCCGCGCGCAAGAGCACGTCGACGAGCGTTTCCGCGCGTTCGGCAAGCTCGCCGCACTGGTCGAGATCGAGCATGTGCGCTTCGCCCTTCAGCGTGTGAAGCAGGCGGCGAAGCGTCGCGAGACTCGCCGTCTTGCCTTGTTCGAAGTCGAGCCAGAGCTCGGTGCCCTGCGCGACGCGCTCGGGCATCGAGCGACTGAACTTCGAGACTAAGTCGTCACGTGCCACCATGGGCCGCTTCCGGCGCGTCGTTGCCCGAGGTGACTCGGAAATGCTTCGTGGCTTCCTTCAGGTCGTGCGAGAGCTGGAGCAGGCTTTCGGCGTTCTTCGTATTGTCGGCACTGCCGACGAGCGACGCGTTGACGGCGCCGACGATATCGACGACCGCGGTTTTCACGTGCGACGTGCCTTCTCGCTGGCGAAGCACGGCGTCGGAGATCTTGACGGCGGCCGCGGCGGTGTCGCGCGCGAGCTTGATGCCCTCTTCGGTGGCGAGGACGGACGCGTGCGACGCCTGGTGCATGTCGGCGACGAGCTTGCGGATGTCGCGCACCGAATCGACGACATGCTCGGACAGGCGTCGCATCTCGGCGGCGACGAGTGAGAAGCCGCGCCCGACTTCGCCGGCCTTCGTTCCTTCGAGCGCGGCGTTCAGCGCCAGGAGATCGGAGCGATCCGCGATGTCCTGGATCAGCGAGAGAATTTCGCCGATGCGATCGGAGTGGGCGCTCACGAGCCGCGTCTGTTCGGCCGTGTGCTGCGTGCTGACGAGGCTCTGCTGGGCCATCTCTCGCACGGTCGCCGCGTCCTCGGAGACCTGTTCTGCGCTCTGCGCGAGCGCTTCGACGGTGCGCCGGATGGCCTCGAGTGCCGTGTTCTGCTGGTTCGCCGAGCCCTCGTAGCGGCGAACCGACGAGAACATTCCGGCCGCCGCCGTGGCGACGGAGCTCGAGCTCGTACCGATGCGCGAGGCGAGCCCCCGCAGGTTCTCGACCATGTTGCGGAAGGCCACGAAGAGCTCGCCGTCTCCGTCGATGGTGCCCGTGAGATCGCCGCGGGCGACGCGCACCGCAGTCTCTTGGAGCTTCCTGAGCTGCGCGTTCATGCCCTGAAACGCCTGAGCCATCTCGCCCATTTCGTCGTTCGAGGTCGCGAGATCGAGCGAGCCGGAGACGTTGCCGCGCGAGATGTGGCCCGCCGCTTGGGTGATTCGTTTCATCGAGCGCGCGAGGCGATCGCTCACGAGCAGCGCGAGCAAGAACCCGAGCAGCACGATGACGGACGCCTGAATCAGCATCGTCTTTTGCGACTGCGCGCGTCGCTCGTCGATGCGATCGCTCTTCAGCGCGACGACGACCGAACCGAGAGCCATCGCGCGGCCCTTTACCTGCACCTCGTGCGTCGCGAGGATCGTCGCCGGCGGCGTGAACCGCAGAAGCTCCGAACGGTGACTCGGCGAGCCGCCTTCACCGACCGCGGCGATCTTCTTGCCGTTCGCGTCGTAGACGACGGCCCAGCGCACGAGCGGATCGCTCAGCGCGGCGCGCAAGGTATCGGCGAGCGTTTCGGGGGGCTGCTCGAGATCCATGGCTACGCCGAGCGGTCCGCCGAGCACCTCGGACAGGACTTTGGCGCGCTCGCGCACCTCGAGCTCTTCGCTCTGAGCCACGCGACTCGGAATCAGCCAGATGTCGAGGCCGGCAAGCACGAACGCGACCGCGGCCACGAGCAGCCCGAATTTCCACCTCAGCGAAAGCGATCGCTTCACGGCACCATCATCGCACGATACGTGCCAAACGAAGCAATCCGGGATCGAAGCGCAGGCCGGCCGCGTTCGCTTCCTTCATGTTGAGAACGATTCTCGGGCGAGCGCCGTCGAGCTCGACGCCGAGCGTACAACCCTGGGCCGTGCCCGCTCCGTTGCCGCACACGAGAATGCGAGAGATGGAACCCTCGCGCGCGGGAATGCTCGCCATCGCGCCTTCGAGGCCGATCGCGAAGTAAACGAGCTCGGCGCGTTGAGCCTTGAGCTCCGCGGCGGTGGAAGCGCCGCTCTCGTGGACGATCTGGACGATGCGCCCCTTCCTGCCGGCGACTTTCGTTTCCTTCAGAAGCTTGCTGAACACGGCCGCCATGGCGGCGCCGTCCTCCGCGCTCGGTCCCGACTTTTGGTGGACGACGGCGATCACCGCGTCGCCGGCGCGCTCGGCAAACGCCCGCTCGTAGCCCGCGGACCGCAAGATGATCGCCGCGCGCAAGGCGGGCGGCACGGAGGTTCCGGCGAGGGCGGTCGTCGAGATGACGAGCAGGCACACCGCTACGAGAATTCGTAGCGGGCCGCCAGCGGCGCCCGTGCTCATCGCTCGCATCCGTTACCCATGATACGTGCGTCAGGCGGCGAAACTTGCCTCGGGGTTGGGGGCCCCC
>DASUTR010000193.1:0-3377 GCA_036374535.1 Polyangiaceae bacterium | reverse complement strand
GATGCCGACGATCCAGAGCACGGTGATGGGGCCGGCGAAGATCCCCATCGGCAGCGTTCCGACCAAGGGCAACGAAATTGCCTCGATGCGGAAGCCGCAGGCGTACGCGAACGCCGCGACCGCACACTGACCCATGAGCTTGTGGACGACCCGCACCCCGCGAATATCGTCGGCGGCGCCGAGAAGACACAGGGCGAACGCGCCTCCGATGACGCCGACGAGCTCGAGTCGAGCCTTGGTGAGGACCTCGGCTCCAAAACCCTCGAGGGGCAGAAAGAGGGCGAGCGGAGCGGCCCAACCGAGAACGAGCGCAAGACCGCCGAGTCTCGGTATTTTTCCGTTATGGACGTGGCGCGACCCGTTCCGCGCGATCGCTCCCCGGTGCAATGCGAACCAGCGCACGACCGGGGTCAAGACGAGGCCCGCGAGAAGCGCGATGCCGAACGCTGCGAGGTAGCTAAGCATCGAAACGGCAATCCTTGAAAAAACGAGACCCGGTCGACGCGGATTGGTTGCGCGGGCCGCGCAACCCATTCGCGACCGGGGGGCCGAACCATAGGCTCATCCCGCTCACGTCGTCCACCAAAAGTGGGGCTATTGCGCCCATACTGTAAATGCGACGGGCACTTCGTTAGCGGCGATTCCTTTTGCGTGGACCCGGGACTGGAACGAGACTGCCGCGTTTTCAATGAGCCAGAATGTCCGTGCTCGTGACGTCGCCATCGTGGCCGGGGATTTCGTGCGAACCGGCGGCATGGATCGGGCAAACTTTGCGCTCGCCGACTACCTCGAGCGCTCCGGCTATGCCGTCGAGCTCGTCGCGCACCGTATCGAGAGCGAGCTCGCGAGCTCCCCGCGGATCCGCTTTCGTCGCGTACCGAAGCCCCTCGGTTCCTATTCGCTCGGCGAGCCGCTGCTCGACCTCGTAGGTCGTCGAGCGGCCCGCATGGCCCGCGCCCGTGGGGGCGTGACCATCGTCAACGGCGGCAATTGCCTCGCGGCGCCGGTCAACTGGGTCCATTACGTTCACGCCGCCTACCGGCCGACCAGCGAGCGCGTCGGGAGGAGCGTCGCGCGATCGTTGCTCGACTATCGGTCTCGCTCGCGCGAGCGCAAAGCGCTTCGACTCGCGCGTCTCGTCATCGCGAACTCGGCGGCGACACGCCGAACGTTAATCGAGGAGCTCGGTGTGCCGGCCGAGCGTGCCGTCGTCGTCTACTACGGCATGGACGCGACCGAGTTCGTGCCGACCGATCCCGGCGGAGCCGCGGAGCACCGGCGTCGACTCGGCTGGCCGGAGCGTTTGACGGTCGCGTTCGTCGGAGCCCTCGGGGACCGTCGCAAGGGTTTCGACACGATCTTTGCGGCTTTCCGCGAGCTCTGCCGCGATCCGACGTGGGACGTGGACGTGGTGGCGGTGGGCGGTGGAGCCGAGGTCGAGCACTGGCAGGCTCGAGCTCGCGATGCCGGAATCGAAGAACGTGTGCGTCTGCTCGGCTTTCGCACGGACGTCCAGCGCGTCCTTGCGGCGTGCGACGCGATGGTGGCTCCTGCACGTTACGAAGCCTTCGGACTCGCTGCCGCGGAAGCCATCGCGATGGGACTTCCGACCCTCGTGTCGCGGAGCGCGGGCATCGCGGAGCTCTATCCCGACGATCTCGATCACCTCCTGCTCGACGATCCCGACAGCGCTTCGGAGCTCGTGCGCCGGCTGAGAAGCTGGCGCCAGGCGCCGGACGAGCAACGCGAACGCATGCGCTCTCTGTCGGCCAAGATCCGCGCGCGGACGTGGGACCACATGGCGGCGGAGATCGCCGACCTCGTCGAGCGACGTGTGCTTTGAAGGAACCGTCGGTCACCCGATGACGCAGCAGAAGCTCCCGGCAAGGGCCTTGCGGTTCGCTACCGCCATGCTCGCACTCCTCGGCATCGCCTATCTGCTCGAGGGTTTTCTACGCGCTCTGCTCGGCCCGCTGCCGCAGGATTTGGCGCGCCGCTGGCTCGAAAACGCCTACTTCGTTCGCGGCATCGATTCGCTCGACGTCTACGCGGGAACACGCCCCGTCGTGCCCGAGATCGGCGTCCCGCACGCGGGCGGGTATCCGCCGTGGAGCCTGCCCGTGGCGCTCGTCGTCGCGCCACCCGTGGCCCACGGCTTCCTGCAGGCCTACTTCGCCGTGCTGAACGTGCTCGCGCTGGCGACGGTCGTCTGGTTCGCTCGTCGCGCTGCCCGAAGGCACGGCCCGCTCGCGGCGAATCTCGTCACCGCTTCTACGGCCGCCATCGCCGCCAACGCGGTCGTACTCAGGAACGGGCAGTACGGGCTCTTGATCAATGCGTTTCTCGTGGGGGTTCTCGTTGCGCTCGAAACGCGCCACCCGCTGCGCGCGGGCGCGTGGCTCGCCATCGCGGCGCTCAAACCCCAGTCGTCGGGGCCGTTCGGCCTGCTGCTGCTCGATCGCCGCCACTGGCCGGGTGTTTTTTCGGCGGCGGCGGTCTTGGCCGTCTTCGCGTTCGGCGCAGCGTCCTGGCTCGGAAGCTCCCCGCTTCATATGCTGTCGCAGGTATTCGGTCAGGCCTCGAATTGGGAGGGTGGAGACGCGGGCCCGCTGCGCCTGCTGCTGGCGGCCGGGGTGCCCCGGGGCGCCGCGATCGCCGGGCTCGCGGGAGTCGTCACGATCGGCAGCGCGGCTCTGCTTCACGTACACCGCGCGCGGTCGCTCCTCGTCCAGGCCGCGATCGCTTGCGTCGGCGCGCGACTCTGGGCGTATCACCGCCGGTACGACGACGTGTTACTCGTGTTCCTTCTTTTGCCGCTGGCGCTCGACGCCCTCGAGCGTTCGACGAAGGCAGCGTGGGTCGCGTTCGTCGCGGTGGGCCTCACGCTGTGGCTGCCGCTGCGCGAGGTCGATCACGGCGTCGCGCTCATCGCATTGAAGGTCGTCGTCTGGGGGATCGGCCTTTGCGTCCTCTTGCGATCGCCGTACGGCAGGCCCGAGGCAGTTCCGAGCCCCGCCCGCTCCGAGTGAACGCGCCGCGCTGCCGGCGGCCCTTCACCGTGCGTCGTGAAGCTCCGCCTCGACGAGACGGCGTGCGACCTCTTCGCCGCGTACCGTCGCCTCCCAGCCCAGCCGTTCGCGCGCTCGGCGCGGGTCGGCGCGCATCACGGGGATTTCGGCGGCTCGGAGCAGCGCGGGGTTGCGTGATACGTGATCGGCGGCGTTGAGGCCGAGGACCGCGAAGACGGACTCGACGAAGCGGGTGAGGGAGCACGATTCGCCCGTTGCGATCACGAAGTCGTCGGGGGTCCCGTGCGCGAGGATGCGTGTCGCAGCCTCGACGTATTCCGGCGCCCACCCCCAATCGCGAACGACGCT
>DASUTR010000192.1:0-18035 GCA_036374535.1 Polyangiaceae bacterium | reverse complement strand
GGCTTCGGTCGCCAGACCTTCGGCGAGATTCAGCGCGACACTGCTGAGCGCGCGCCGAAGCTGAGCGGCAAGGTCACGGTCTTGGTGGAGATGATTGCGCATGCCCTCCCACAGCGCAGCTCCCATGCCACCGCCCCAGATAATACGACGTACGTCGCTGCGGTGGCAGGGGAGGTGCGCCCTCCCGCATGCGCAATCATCTCCACCAAGCCCGTCTACCGGCCCCGATCACCGGCCCCGACCCCGATCACCGGCCCCGACCCCGATCACCGGAACCAACCGATCACCGGAACCAACCGATCACCGGCACCGATCACCGATCCTCCTACGACGCCTGCCGCTCTTCGTCGTCGAGCCGCTTCTCGATACTCGAGAGCGCGTTCAAAATGGACTCGTTCACGAGCTGCACGATCACCGGCAGCTGCCCCTTGAGCGCTTCGTAGTAGCGCTGGCGTTCCGTCGAGTGGATGATCGCGGGAGGGTAGCCGCCGCGGAGGAGCACGATGTTCATGAGCAGGCGTGCCACCTTGCCGCTGTCGTTCGGAAACGGGAACACGCGCACGAGATCGTAGTGAACGCGCGCCGCCACGCGGAGCGGGTTCTTCATCTTCTTCGCTTCGGGCCCGTTCAGCCAATCCATGATCTGGCGGACGCGGTAAGCGATCTTGTCGGGCGGCGCGTACTCGTGGAAGTAGAGGCGGTGCTGCGGAATGTCTTTCCGGTACTTCACCGTCTTCACGTCACCCTCCTCGGGGTGCAGCATGACGTAAAGCTTCTTCACGGAATCGACGTTGAGCGGCACGCGACGTCGCTCGCCGAGGTCACGGACGTAGGCGATCGCTTGGCGGTGGCGACGAATCTCCTCGCACACGGGCTGGAGGCTCGAATCAGCGACCGCGGCCGGCGTGGGATCCATGGCGGCGCGAAGCTCTTGGAACGTGTAGACGACGCCTTCGAGCGCACTGTCGTGGTGGATCCACGACATTTCGAGCGTCTCCTCGTACTCCTTGCGGAGCGATTCGGACGCCGTCGCGAGGCGGTCGAGAATGCGCCGGTAGCGCTGCTCGACCGTCGCGGCCGTCGGGGGTGGGGGAGGTGTCGGCCGCGTAGCAGCCGCAGGCGGCGGAGTGGGGGGCGCGGCGGACGCGACCGCGCTGCTCGGCGGCTCCGCTGCCGCGGGTCGCACTCCGACGAAACGCTGGTGTCCCGGCGCCTCACCGACGCGGCGGGTGGTTCCGGACTGGTTCGGAATCGCCGACGGGTCGTAGACGCGCGTCGTGCCGACGCGAAGACCATCGACGCGCTGGGCGGCTTTCGTCGCGCGCGCGACCTTGCCCTCGCGCAGCCGGCGCGCGGCTTCGCGCTCGGCGCGCAGGCGCTCGCGCTCGGCTTCCTTGGCCTTTCGGTACGCTTCGCGTTCCGCGTCACGGCGCGCGCGCTCCTCTTCCTTGGCGCGGCGTGCCGCCTCTTTCGCGGCTTCGCGCTCGGCGATGAGCCGCTTGCGCTCGGCTTCGCGCGCCTGGCGTTCGGCGACGCGGCGCTGCTCGGCCGCCTTTTTTTCCTTCGCGCGCTCGGCCTCGCGGAGCGCCTTTTCACGCGCCCGCTCCTTCTCTTCGAGCGCCTTCTGCTTCTTCTTTTCGCGCTCTTTCTGCTCGCGCTCGCGCGCCTGTTGCTTCTTCAACGCTGCGCGCTCGCGCTCGGCGCGCGCCTTCTCCGCTTCGCGTTTCAGCTTGGCGGCCTGTTCGAGCTTGCGCTTGCGCGCGAGAGCTTCCTCGCGTTCTCGCTTCTGTTGAGCAAGCTTCAGAGCTTTCTCGCGCTTCTGACGGGCGAGCTTGTCGGCCTTGTCCCGCTTCTGACGAGCGAGTTTCAGGGCTTTCTCGCGCTTCTGGCGGGCAAGCTTGTCGGCTTTGTCCCGCTTCTGCTGAGCGAGCTTCAGGGCCTTCTCGCGCTTTTGGCGCGTCAGCTTTTGCTGCCTCTCGCGGGCTGCCTTGGCCTTGGCCGCGGCGGCGCCGCCGGAGCGGTTTTTTGGTTTCGGACGGCTCGGGCGCCGCTTGGCCGCCGTGGCGCGCGACTTGCGCACCCGGTTCGTCCTCTTTTTAATGCGAGCTGACATCGACCACGACGGCGCAATATCCCGGCGCCGAACAGTAATAAAGATCAGTGGTTACCAGTGTTTAGGGCGAAGCATGCCGCCGATCGGTCGACGCTTTGCTTGCCCTACGACCGATGCCGTGGCGGAAGCTAGTCGCGCGGCAGCCAATACGTCAAGGCAAAGCCGCACGGATTCAGCCCCAAGCGCTGGCCCGCCGGCCGGCACCGGCCGGGCGATTATCCGAAGTAATCCGGGAGGAGCTCGCTATTTGCCAGCCGGCCGGAACGTGCCGTCAGGACCTCGACCCCGTCCTTCGTGACGAGGACGGTGTGCTCGAACTGGGCGGAAAGCTTTCCGTCGGCGGTAACGGCCGTCCACTCGTCATCGAGAATGCGCACCTCGTAGGTGCCCAAATTGATCATCGGTTCGATCGTGAAGGTCATTCCCGCGCGCAGCCGCTGCCCTTTGCCGCGCTCGCCGTAGTGCGCGACCTTGGGTTCGTCGTGGAACTTTCGGCCGATGCCGTGGCCGACGAAATCCTCGACCACCGAGCAGCCGTGCGACTCCGCGAACTCTTGAATCGCGGCGCCGATGTCGCCGAGGCGAGCCCCCGGGCGGACTTCGGCGATGCCGAGCTCGAGACAGCGCCGCGCGACCTCCGTGACCCGCTTCGCGTCGTCGCTCGGTTTGCCGACGTAGAACGTCGCGGACGTGTCGCCGTGAAATCCTCGATAGAGGTGCGTCACGTCGACGTTGACGATGTCGCCTTCCTTGAGAACCCGCGAGCTAGGAATGCCGTGACAGACGACCTCGTTTATCGAGGTGCAGACGCTCTTCGGGAAGGGCGGACCGCCGCCGTTCTTGTAGCCGAGCGGCGCCGGGCGAGCGCCCTTCTTCAGCGTGTCCTCGTGGGCGAACGCGTTGATCTCGTTCGTCGAGATGCCGGGTCGAATGATCTCGCCGATCAGGGTGAGCGTCTCGCCGGCGAGACGGCCGACTTCACGCATTGCGTCGATCTCGCGCGCCGTCTTGATCTCGACCGAACTCGCGCGAAAATAGAGATCCACCTGGATTCGCTCCTTCACTGGCTGGGTGAGTTCTTGACTGGTAGCACGCGGAGGGCCACGTGACGATGAACGGTCGCCCGCATCTCGGGCGTGTCGGGCTCGCCACGGTAGTGGATCACGTCGGGCTGATTGCGCTTTCCGGTGCGGAAGCGTTTGAGAAAGAGGATGAGACGCGTTCCCACCCAGCGCGCTCCGGCTCCTTCGATCCAGGGGTAGGTCGCGCTGCCGGCGCCCACCCGGATGATGAGGGGTACTCCCGGCGCATTTCCGAAGAGCGGTTCAGCCGTCGCTGAAAGGACGATTTCGTACGAGCCCTTGTTTTCGACCCCGCCCACGCGGGAGATGGTCTCCACCCGGACGGGTAGGATCAGATCCGAGCGCAGCGCTCGCTCCCGGAGCCGCGGATCGAGGGTGGGGTCGCGCCCTTCCGGATCGAATCCGAAAAGCGCCGGAGCCAGGAGGTCGTCGAAGACGATGGCGTATTCACGCTGGTACTCGGGCGCGACGACGATCTGCTTCTTCTGTCCCCCGCCACAACCCGCCGCGACGACGAGGATAAACGGCGCGATCCAAGGGCAGTACCCAATTTTCATGCGGCTGCCGAGGCTCCTAGCATGGCCTCGTGCGGCGCCATTGAACATATCCGAGCGGGCCTCCGTCGAACGAGCGACCGCTTGAGTGGGCCCATGGCCCGATGTAGGTTTCACGCGGTTCCAAGCTCGAAAAGACTCCGAGGAGAATAGTCAGATGAGGCTCAAGCTGTGGGCGGCGTTCGCCGCTTCGTCCCTGGTCGGTATCACCCTCATTGCCACGCCCGAAGCGCGCGCGGACAAGGGGGACCGTTTCGGAAGTTCGGAAGAGAGCGGCCGAAAGAGCGCCGAGAAGTCGAGCAAGGACAAGGGCAAGGAGTCCAAAGACAAGGACAAGGACAAGGGCGGCAAGCGCATCGCGCTCTCGCCCGAGGGATTGAAGTTCGGCATGAGCCTCGATTCGATCGCGAAGCTCTACGACAAGAGCTTCGATACGGAGTTCTTGCCGCTCTACAAGAAGGCGTCGCCGGGTCCCGAAACCGACGCGCTCGACGCCGAGCTCAAGCAGAAAAAGGCCGAGGTGCGCCGCAGCAAGGTCGAGTTCGGCCAAACGCCGACCGGTGTCGATCAAACGCCGCTCAAGGGCGAGTACAGCTACGCGAACGGCGAGAGCATGGCCCGCATGACGCTGAAGAGCGGCACCGAACGCTACTTCTTCTTTTTCGCCGACAAGCTCTGGAAGGTGTACGACGCGCACAAACTCAAAGAGGGAGGTTCCCTCGGTGCGAGTTACGACGAGGCGATCAAGAAGCTTGCACCAAGGCTCGGTGGTCCCGGTAAG
Source organism: Polyangiaceae bacterium (assembly GCA_036374535.1). Classification (GTDB taxonomy): domain Bacteria; phylum Myxococcota_A; class Polyangia; order Polyangiales; family Polyangiaceae; genus PMG-095. The sequence continues at coordinate 13,505 of DASUTR010000192.1, read as the reverse complement.
AAGGCGCCCGCGAAACCCGACGCGGGGCAGAGCTTCGACGAGACCCATTGGCAGACGGCCGACATGGTGATCCGTGCGCTCGATCGCGGCGACGTGGTCGCGGTCGTCTGGGTGGATCGGGAGATTCAAGAGAAGCTTCCATCGATGCGCCGCAACAAGCCGAAGGATCAGCACTCGATGGATCCGGATGTCGCGGCCGCGCTGAAGAAGAACGACGCACCCGTCGATCCGAAGAAAGACGACAAGTCGAAGAAGGACGACAAGTCGAAGAAGAAGTGACTCGAGCCCGCGAGCTCGGTTCCGTGAGAGGCCGTTCCCTTTTCGGGACGGCCTCTCCGTCATTTGGGGCGGGCTCAATCGTCGATGCGTTCGGCGCCCGATGGGACGAGCGGCCCCGAAGTCATCTCGAGCTCGAGCCCCGGAAAGCGCGCGGCGAGCAGCGGCTCGATGATGCGGCGGCGAAGGAGCGTATTGCCGGGGCAACCCGAGAACCTGCCGGACAGGTGCAAGGACAAGCTGCGCTCCCCGGCCTTGACGAGGTACACGTCCCCCCCGTCGGCCCGGACGAGGGGGGCCACGATCTCCCGAACGGTTGCGAGGATTTGCTCCTTGGGCGAAGCCATCGACCGCCCTCCACGCTAGCACGACGGACCCCATTTCCCTCGAGACCCCTGGACCAACGGCCCGGAGCGAGCTAGAAGCCGCCGGGCAATGGTCCAGATCCGCCTGTCCCGTTATGGCACGAAGAAAGCCCCCTTCTACCGCGTCGTCGTCGCCGACAAGCGCCGGCCCCGCGACGGGCGCTTCATCGAGCACATCGGGACGTTCGACCCGTCCGGAGCGCTCGCCGTGAACGGCGACCGTCTCGACTATTGGCGCAAGCAAGGCGCCCAGCTGAGCCACACGCTCGATCGTCTGCTGAAGAAGCAGTCGCGCGACCAAAAGCAGAGCTGAGGCCACCACCATGGCGTTCAAAGAGCTCATCGCTACGATCGCCGAGGCGCTCGTCGACGATCCGGACGGCGTCGAAGTCACCGAGATTGACGGCGACAAGAACTCCGTCATCGAGCTGCGCGTGGCGCCCGGTGACATCGGCAAAGTGATCGGCAAGGACGGGCGCACGGCGCAGTCCATTCGAGCGATCCTCGCTGCCGCTTCCGCCAAAGCCGGGCGGCGCGCGCACCTCGACATCGTCGATTGAGCGGACGAAACGCTTCGTCGAAGGACGGAGGGGCGAGGCTCCGAATCGGACGGGTGGGCTCGCCGCACGGTCTTGCGGGCAGGGTGAAGGTACGCTTCGCGTACGAAGGCAGCGACAGCCTCGACGACGTCGAGCGCGTCTGGCTCGTTACCGACGACGGAAATCAGCGTGAATTCGCGGTGCGCGAGGTGCTGGGCCAGGGAGCACACACGCTGCTCGGACTCGAGGGCGTCGATGACCGCGATGCGGCCGCGAAGCTCACCGGCTCGCACATCGAAGTCGCGCGCGACGAGGTGCCGCCGCTCGCGCCGGGCGAATACTACCTTGCCGATCTCGTCGGAGCCGAGGTCGTCGGTCCGGACGGGCGCATCGGCGACGTCGTCGACGTGGTCGTGAATCCGAGCATCGACAGCGTTCGTATTCGGATGGCGGACGGGCGGTTCGCCGAGCAGGCGTTGCGGGAGCCGTGGGTCCGTTCCGTCGACGTCGAGTCGCGTCGCATCGAGCTCGCGTCGCTCGACGGTCTCATCGTGTGACCATGACGAGCGCGCGCATGCAGGTCGGGGTCGTCACCTTGTTTCCCGAGCTCTTCGGGCCCTTCCTGAAAACGAGCTTCCTCGGACGCGCCGTCTCCGACGGGATCTTACGCGTGCATCTCGAGCAGCTGCGCGAACACGGGCTCGGTAAGCATCGGTCGGTCGACGACACGCCGTACGGCGGCGGCTCGGGCATGGTGATGCGACCCGACTGCACGCTCGCCGGTATCGAGGCGGCCGAGCTCGCTCTCGGAGCAGGCGTGCGGCCGCGACGAATCCTGCTTTCGCCGCAGGGGCGGCCGTTCGATCAAGCGGCGGCGCGAAGGCTCTCCGAGCTCGGCGCGTTCGTGCTCGTGTGCGGTCGTTACGAGGGCTTCGACGAGCGCTTGCGCTACTTCGTCCAGGAAGAGCTCAGCGTCGGCGACTTCGTGATCACGGGCGGGGAAGCCGCGGCGCTCTGCGTGCTCGAAGCGGTAGTGCGCTTGCTTCCGGGAGTGCTCGGCAACGCCGATTCGACGCACGAAGAGTCGTTCAGCCCCGCGTGCCAGGGATTGCTCGAGTACCCGCAGTACACGCGTCCGGCGACGTTCGCGGGGTACGAGGTGCCGGAGGTCTTGCGCAGCGGCGATCACCGCAAAGTCGAGGAGTTTCGCGTCCGGGCGTCGCGTAATCGCACGCGCGCGCGCCGTCCCGAGCTCGTACCCCCGGAGAAGCGTCGCCGATGAGACGCCTCGCCGTCGCGCTCGTGCACCATCCCGTGCTCGATCGGCAGCGTGCCATCGTGACGACGGCGATCACGAACCTCGATCTCCACGACATTTCGCGCAGCGCGCACGCTTACGGCCTCAGCGATTTCTTCGCCGTTCACCCGATTGCCGCGCAGCGAGAACTCGCGCTCAAGGTTCGCGAACACTGGACGACGGGCTCCGGTTCGCGGCGCATTCCCGACCGCAGCCCTGCGCTTTCGATTCTGCGCGTCGTCCCGAGCCTCGACGACGCGCTCGAGGAGCTCGGCGGAACCGTCGAGCTCTGGACGACGAGCGCCGTCGCTCGTCCGACGTCGTTGTCGCACGCGGGAGCGCGCGAGCGATTGCAGAGCGACGGCTCGACGGTGCTCATCGTGCTCGGTACGGGATGGGGGCTCGCCGAAGCCGTATGTGACCGCGCGCACGCGCACCTCGATCCAATCCGCTCCCCGCGCGACGACGGCTGGAACCATTTGAGCGTCCGCGCCGCTGCGGCGATCCTTTTCGATCGGTTGTGCCGGCCGGACTAGGATTCTCGCGGCAGTAGTGAGGCTACTCGACCTCGCGGCGCAACGCCGCAAGCCACGCGTCGACGTTTTCGCTCGGAACTTCGAGGGTGCGCTGCGTGGGTTCCGGCGCGGGATATCCGCCGACTTCGGTCTGACTGGCGATGAGGGCGCCCGTGCCGGCCCTGAAATCGGCGACGATGCGCGCGTCGACGGAGTCGCGATCCTTCGGGCGCGCCCCCGCGCCGGCGAGCACGGAGTCGACGACGGCGCCGGAGGGCAGGGCCACGAGCCCATCGGGCCACGCCGGCTTCTCGGCGAGCACCGTCACGGTCGAGCCCGCGAGCGCGGCCGGCGCGCCCGCGCGATCGGTGGCGACGTTGTCCTCGAGGTAGGCGGAGCCGCGCGAGTTCGAGCCGACGAGAGGTAGGCTCGCGGAAGTGTTTGCGCCGCGGCGGAGGACGTTGCCGACGACACTCACGCGCGGTCCCTCGGGCACGACGCCTGCCGAAGCCCATTCGCTGTCGACGGGACCGAGGCGGATGGCCCAGCGGCCCGGGTTGTACACGAGATTGTTCACGATGACGCCCGTGGCAAACCCTTTGAACCACGGATTTCGTTCGTCGTTGTGGGCGTAGAGATTGCCGATCACGGCGACGTTCGTGCAGTGATCGTGGACGAGCGTGCCCATGGAATGGGAGCCCTTTTCGTGCACCGAATCGGTCAGCCCTTCGGCGATGATGCTGTTCGAAATCGTGACGTTGCGTGACGTCGCGAGCGGTCCGTCGAGCCGCGGTCCCGAAACGGAGAGATTTTCGTCGACGCCCCAAGCGACCGATACGTGATCGAAAACGATGTCGTGCGCGTTTGCGCCGTCCGTCGTCACGTCCGGCTCGAAGCCCGCGGGCGCGCCGTCGCCGGCATCGCCCATTCGGAAGCGGAGGTGCTCGATCCTCACGTCGTGCGTCGACACGCGCAAGCCTCCGCGGATGAGCGTGATGCCGGGCGAAGGCGCAGTGTGCCCAGCGATCGTGACGAACGGCTCGCTCACCTCGAGGCGTGCCTTGTCGAGGTCGACGACGCCGCCCACCTCGAACACGACGATGCGCGGACCCGGCGTCGCGAGCGCTTCGCTGAGCGAGCCGGGACCCGACGCCGCGAGCGTCGTCACCTTGAGCACCGCTCCGCCCCTGCCGCCCGGCGTATCGCGACCGTAGCCGCCGCTCTTCGTCGCTACGCCCGAGGGAGCCGGCGTTTGCGGCGCGGTGGCGGACGAGCAGGCACAGAGCGCTAACGCGGCGAGAAACCTGGCGGACAAGCACAACCTCCAGCCCGCCTTATGCGTGGAAGGGGCGCGTCGATCATCCGGCTCTGCGTCCGAAGCGGCCGGCGACGATGGCGGAAAGCTCACCGCTGCGGAGCTTCGCCCCCGCCCATTCGATGAGGGGCGCCTCGACCACGAGGCCGCCAGGCTTCGCGCGCCGGAGCTCGACGAGCGCCAGCCGAGCGACCGTGTCGGGGCGCGGATGGACCAGTCGCAGTCGCTTCGGTACGAGTCCCGCGTTGCCGGCGGCGCGGAAGAGCTCCGTCAGCGAAGGCGCCGGGTAGGCGAAGGCCGCGCGCCCGCGCGTACCGCGGAGAGCGCGCGCAGCGGCGACGACGAAGGGCTCGAGCGCGCCCGTGCGCGACGCGCGCGTGAGTGGGTGTTTTTGCCTTCGTCCCGCGCCCTCGGCGAAGTACGGCGGGTTGCAGACGACGAGCTCGGCGCGCTGCTCGAGTGACCGTGGTAGCCGGTCGCGCGTCACGTCGAGCCGGAGCACCTCGCCCGGCGCGCCGGCGCGCTCGAGGTTTTTCTCGGCGAGCTCGACGAGCGCGGCGTCTTTTTCGACGAGCGCCAGCCGAACGGCGCCGCCCACGTGGTGAAGCGCGAGGCCCACGGCCCCGACCCCGGCGCCGAGGTCGAGCGCGAGCGCCGCCGGCTGCCGCCCCGCCGCGAATGCCGCCAAAAGCAGCGCATCGACGTTCACACGGTAGCCGTCGGCAGGCTGGAGCAGCCGGAGGTCGCCTTCGAACAGGGCATCTTCGGTGGTGGCCCGGCGCACGGCGGGAGAGCATACACTCTCGCTACCCATGGCGAGCTCCGCCGCCGTTCCTCCGAGACCGCACGAGCGGGCGTTTCTGCGCCGGCTTGCGTACCTCGGCGCTCGCTACGGTCCGTCGTTCTGGGTCCGCGGCTCGCCGCCGTGGTTCGGGGCGCTGTTCGCGCTCGCGCTGCCCGACGTGCGCAGGCGCGTGCGCGAGAACCTGCGCTGGGTTTACGGGCCGCGACCGAGCGCGATCGAGCATCGTGACGTGCTGCGCACGTTCACCGATTACGCCGCGTGCCTCGCCGAGTCGCTCGCAGCCGAGCGCGACGACGGAAAGCACGCCGAGGTGTCGATCGAGGGCGCTCAGCATCTGCGCGCCGCGCTCGCCGCCGGGCGCGGCGCCGTGCTGGTGACGGCGCACGCCGGACCGTGGGACGTCGTGGCGCGCTACTTTGCGAGCGAGTTCGGGGCGAAGGTGGCGATGGTGATGGAAGCCGAGCCCGACGGCTCCGCCCGCGACCTTCACGACGAAGTGCGGCGGCGCTCCGGAGCGATCGTCCTTCGTGTCGGGGAAAGCCCGCTCGACGGCCTCTCGGTGCTCCGGCACGTGAAGGGCGGCGGCGTCGCCGCGTTTCAGCTCGACCGCCCGGCGCGGAGCGGACGGAGCATCCGGACGACGCTGTTCGGGCGGCCCTTCGACGTGCCCGAAGGGCCCTTCCGGCTGGCCGAGCTCGCCCGGGCGCCTCTGCTCCCCTTGTTCACGGCACGAAATGGGTACTTTCGCTACCGCGTGGTCCTCGAAGCGCCCCTCGTCCTCGGAGCGGGATCGGCGGCGCTTTCGGAGGCCGCTTGCGCCGCCGCCGGGGCGCTCGAACGCTTCGTGCGGGCGCACCCCACCCAATGGTTCCACTTCGCGGACCGCTCCGTCCCGTAACTCCGGTCGCGCGCCTCCGTGGGAAGATGCTAGTCCTTCGCCCGCATGTCGAGCTCTCGCGTTCACGTGGGCCAGGCGTCGCTCACCGGTAAGCTCGAGCGATACGCAAAGGTTTTCGATTTCCTCGAGGTTCGCGCCTCGCCGGCTCCGCCGTCGCCGGGCCGCATGCACCGCCTGCGCGCCAGCGCCCCGGAGGGTTTCTCGTTCGCGCTCGTCGCCCCCCAGAAGCTCGTCGAGCTCGCGACGTCGGACCTCGACTCGTCGCTGCTCGAGGCGACCCGCGCGGCTGCGACGGCGCTCGGCGCTCGCTGGTTGACGCTGCGTACGCCGTTCAACGTCGCGCCGAGCGCGCGGGCTCGCGCCCGCCTCTCGCGTTTGATCGACGCCGTGCGCGATTCCGCGAAAGGAATCGCTTGGGAGCCGCGGGGGGTGTGGACGGACGAGGACGCCGAAGCGACGGCTTCCGAGCTCGGCATCGTGCTGGTGCGCGATCTCGCGGAGTACGAGGCTCCACCTGGCCCGATCGTCTATACGCGCCTGCTCGCGCTCGGCCGTAACGCACGTATCGGGGCCGGCATCATCGAGCGAGTCGGCGAGCGCATCGAGCACGCCGAGGAAGCGTTCGTCATCGCCGAAGGGCGCGGCGCGGTGGGGCTCGCGAAGCAGCTTCGCCACGTCGAGACCGACGCGCTCGCCGACGACGAAGAAGGCGGCGAAGAAGGCGACGAATTCGCGGAAGACGACGAGTTCGAAACGGACGCCGAGGACGAATGAGAACGCGCGCGCACGCGCTTGCGAGCGACGCGCTCGTCGAGGAGGTCGCGCGCGCCGAGCTCGCAGCGTCGAAAAGCGCCGTCGCTGCGGTGGTCGCTGGATACCTGTTCGCGGCGGGAACGAAGGCGGGCGTCTTGCTCGCACCGCTCACGCTGCTCGTCGCGGGTGTGGGGGCCGGAGGGCGCGCGTTCGACGGCAGGCTCCGGCAGCCGGGCCTCGGCGCCAAACGCCCGCGCGGCCTCCTGCCCGAACAGCGGGAGCCGCCGGCGACGAAGCTGGCCCTGCCGACGACGATCGCTGCGCTCAGCGTCGCCCTGGCGTACGACGGCGCACGCACGCTCACGCCGCTCGCAAAGATCGGGGCGCGTGCCGCGAAAGAATCCGGGGCGCGGGCGCGAGCAGCCCTGCTCGAGCGAGTGAGCGCCGTCGGCCCCGGCGCGCTCACCGAGGCGCGCTTCGTCCAGCCGTTGCTTCACGTTGCCGGCGCCGCCGAGGGGGGACTGCTCGCGCAGGGGGATTTCGTTCCTCCGAGCGACGTCTCCGCCGAAGCCGAGCTCCGAGCCCACAAGAACGGCCCACTGCTCGAGGCGCCCTGGGCCGACGACGCCCCGCTGGAGTCGAGCTCCGGGCACGCGCTCTGCGCGGTCGATGCGCGCGGCGTGTTCGCCGCGCTCTGCTATCGCGAGCTCACCTCGGGGATGGACGTGAGCGAGCTCGAGCTCATGGCGGCGCTCGCCGCAATTCCCGTGCGCCGGGGCGAACAGCGCGTCCGACCCGGTACCCGGCTGCCGTCGCCGGCGCCCGCGGCGATTCGCTGTGACGCCGCCCTCGCGCCGCTCGAGGTGTGCGTGCGTCGTGAGCCGTCGTCGCGAAAAACGTTCGGAATCGCGCGGAGCGAGGGCCGCTGGGTCGAACCGCGAGACGGCTGATCACGACGGCCGGAGCGCGGGGCACGCGGCCGGTGGCGGGCGAGTTCCGATCAGAACGCGTAGCGCGCGGCGACTCCAGGCAGCGCCACGACCATGACGGGACCGGTCAAGCTCGCCGATTCGAAGACGCCGGCGCGGTCGGTGTCGCCGGCGTAATAGAGCTCGTCGCCGTCCCAGGTCGGTCGCGCGAGCGCGGCGAGCACCAATAGTTTCAAGCCGAGGCTCGCCTCGAAATGCGTGCCCACGCGATAGCCGAAGCGCAGCTCGGGACCGAGATAGAAGTAGCTTGCGCGCGGGTACTGCGCTGCCGAAACGGAATAGCTCGCGCCCTCGGAATCCACGAACGTGCCGCTGCGCTCGTCCGTGGCCGCGCCGATGAGAGCGCCCGCCGCGATTCGGGCGATGATGGGCCAGTCGGCGCCGACGGCGTAATCCGCTTCGGCGCCCGCCATGAGACCGGCGACCCGCAGGTAGTCGTTCACCGTGCCGGGGTGCTGGGCGCGATTTTGCGGCGCCATGAATTCGCTCCGTTCGCTGAGTTTCGTGGAGAGCCTCAGGTACCCGGCGTGGACGCCCAAGCCGATGCCGCTCGAAAACCGGTACGCCGCGTGACCCAAGGCATAGACGCCGAGGGGGAGGGACGACGAGCATGGCGGCGTGCAGGCGCTCATCAGATCGCCGCCCCAGAGCAGGCCGACGGGAACGCCCGCGTCGAGCTCGACGAGCACTCGAGCTCCCGGTCGGGAAGGTTCGAGCACCGAGGAGACGAGCTCGTGTTCGTCGTCGCCAAGCGTCAGAGTCCGAACGAACGGCGCGTAGCCAACAAGCCTGGCCTCGACCCGGTGTGAGCCGGACTCCAGTCGGCCGCGCCAGACGCCGCGTCCGACGGGAACGCCGTCCACGAAGACGTCGGCGGATTCCGGCTTCATCCTCACTTCGAGCTCGGCACGCAGCGGAAGCGCAGAGAGCTCGAGCCCGAGCTCCTTGCCGACCTCGAGCGCGACGCGAATCGGCGGGGTTCCGAGGGTTCCTTCGCCTCGCAGCGCGACCACGTGCACTCCCGGCGCGAGCGCTCCGTCCCAGGGCGCCGTCCCGACGCGCGTGCCGTCGATGAGCACGTCGACGGGTAGCCCCTTTTTCTCCCTGACCTGCAGCCGAGCGGCTTGCGTGAGCGAGACGAGCCTGACATTCACGAGCTTTGCTTGCCTGCCGCCGAGAACGACGCGCGCTTCGAACGGTAGTGCGCCATCCATCGCGACGCGGACCGTGTGTGTGCCCGCGGGCAGCCGCACCGGCCCGGCGAGCGGCGCCGTGCCGCGGTCGACGCCGTCGATGGTGACCCGCGCGCCGGTCGGGGCATCGCGAATCTCGAGCGTGCCCACCGAAGCTTCGAGCTCGGCGATCTCGCGAAGCGCGAGCTCGCGATCCGCGGGCGAGAGGTCTCCGAATTCTCGGAGCAGCGCTTCGAACATGTCGAGCGCCTCGTCGAAACGACCGACCTTGCGCAGGCAGATAGCGGCGTTCTTCGTGTTGCTGCGCGTCGGAGCGAGCTCGCGAGAAATCAAGAACTCCGCGAGCGCCGCCTGCCATTCGTTCCGATCGAAGTGCGCCACGCCGAGCTCGAAGTGCCTGCGCGCCTCGGCGAGTCCTGATTCGCTCGGGGCGCCGGGTCGCGGCACGGATTGGCCAAAGGCGCTCGCAACGCCGGCGCCGACGAACGCGATCGGAACGAGCAAGACCGCGAGCGCACGACGTGCGGCTAGGAAGAAAGCACGCATTTCCAGCGTCTCGACGTTAGTCGAAACGCCGGTCGATCGCCGGCTCCATTCTCGGCAGGGGCTGCGTCGGAGCGGGTGCCGGCGTCGCGCTCGGAGCCGGTGGGGCCGCGTCGGTCTTCGTCACGGCGCGTGGGGAGGGTGACCGGCGGCGCACGACGGCGGGAGGCACGGATAGGGCGGCGCTCGGTAGGCCCTTCGAGGAGGTGCTTTCGCGCGGCTCTTTCGAAGGAATGTTCGCGGGCAAGGACGGGGGCGGAACGGGCTGCTGCGCCGCCAGCGTGCGGGTCACGACGGCGGGCGGCGGTGCCGTGCTCGCGTTCGCGGCGCCGAGCGGAGGGCTGCTTTCCGAACGCGAGAGCGCGATCATCGCGCCGATACCCGCGATACCTGCGAGAACCGCGATCGAACGCGTTCTGCGCCGGGCGAGACGCGAACCGCCGCGCTTCGTCGAGCCGCTGCCGTACGTGACGGCGTCGACCGTCGTTTGCTGCTCGGGAGTCGAGGCCCTGTCGGAGACCGGTTCGGGCGTCTCGACGACCGGCAAATCGGTGCGCGTTCCTTCGGATGCCGCCGGCAAAGCTCGCAGCATGCTTTCGTGAAGGACGGTTCCACCCGCTCCGAGCGCCTCGAGCGCTCGCTGCATTTCATGAGCGGTAGCGAAGCGCTGACCCGGTTCGAGCGCGAGTGCCTTGTGGACGACGGCCGCGACCTCGGGCGAAAGGGTCGGTTCCCGTTCCCGAACGGGACGGGCCGGAGTCGAACAGATCGACAGGAGTGTGGCACCGAGCGCGCGATTGGCGTGGGGTGTTTGCCCGCTGAGCGCTTCGTACATGACGACGCCGAGGGACCAAATGTCGGAACGCGCGTCGAGCTCGCGTGACCCGGTCGCCTGCTCGGGGGACATGTAGAGCGGCGAACCGAGAACGGAGCCGCTGCGCGTGAGGTCGTTGCCGTCGCTCGCCGAAAGCGGGTCCGCCCGGAGCTTCGCAATTCCGAAGTCCAAAATCTTAACGTCGATGTGTCCGTCGTCGCTGCGGGCGAGGTAGATGTTCGCCGGCTTGATGTCGCGATGGACGATGCCCTCGTCGTGTGCGCGACGGAGCCCGATACAAACCTGCCTGGCGATCGAGAGAACCAGGTTCGGCGGAAGCTTTCCCGAACGACGAAGGAGCTCGCGAAGATCGTCGCCGAAGAGAAGCTCCATGACGATGTAGTGGTCGCGTGTCGTCACGTCGACACCGGTATCCAGCACCGATACGACGTGGCGAGACTCGATGGAGCCCGCGGCGCGTGCCTCGCGCTCGAAGCGTCGCAGCGCGTCGTCCGGCCGCTTTCGCGTCAACGTCTCGGCCAGGATGAGCTTGAGCGCAACCCTGCGGCGCGTGAGCACGTGCCGTGCCTCGTAGACCGCGCCCATGCCCCCCTTACTGAGCTCGCGCACGATCTCGTACTTGCCATCGACGATTCGTGATCGCATGCTCCGGCCCCTCGCACCGTTCCTTGGGGTGAACAATGATAGCGTGCAGCGAGAAAATTCAAAGAGCGCAAAGGCGCTCGCGCTTCGCGCTCCCGCTCGCGGTGGTGCTCGGCACCGTCGCGGTCGCCTGTGGCGAGTATGCCGAGCGTCGGTCAGCGCCGGGGCACGCCCTCGCACTCGCCGCTGCCCCCGAACAGGGATGGTTTCGTCGCCAGACGTTGCTCCTCGAGCCGTTGCCGGACGCCTTCGGTCGCGTGATCGCCATGTCCGGCGACACCGCGATCATCGGCACGCCGGACAGTGCCATTTTCGCGTATTCGCTAGTAGACGGCGTTTGGAGTGAGCCTCGAGAGCTGACCATCGAAGGAACGCTCGAGACCATCGAGCCGGAATACGTTCTCTCGGTCGCTGTTTCGGGAAATACCGCGGTGATCGGTGCGCCGAACACGACCGTCGTCGGGCCGCGAGGCGCCGCGTACGTCTTTTCCAGAACTGGGTCCACGTGGGAGCGCGTCGCTCGTCTTCAAGTCGACGACGTGAACGAGTTCGGACACTTCGGCGCCGCCGTCGCGATCGACGACGACATCCTCGTCGTCGGAGCGCCCATGGGCGAGACGGCGTACGTATTCGCGCGCGTGGGTGACCGGTGGCTCCAGCAGAAGCAGCTCATTGCGGGCGACAATCCGCCCACGCCGGGGTATCGAAACCGCTACGGTGAGGCCGTCGCCATTTCGGGGCGGACGGTCGTCGTCGGCGCGCCGAAGGCGGGCGATCCCGACCCATTCGGAAACGCCGGGAAGGCCTACGCCTATGCGATGCCGAGCGATCTTTCGAGTACTTGGCCGGAGACCGTCTTGCTTCCGGACCTGCGCCACTCCGGAGAGCTTTTCGGCCGGAGGCTCGCAGCTTCCGAGAATACGATTTTCGTGGGAGCGCCGCGCGAAGCACGAAGCGTGGAAGGCGCCGTCTACGCGTTCACGAAGCGCGGCGCCGGTTATGGTCGCCCTCAGAAGCTCACGAGCGGAAGTGACTATTTCGGCGACCTGTTCGGTCAGTCGCTCGCGCTGTCCGGCGAACGCGCGGTGATCGGCGCGCCCGGCCTGCAGAGTGGACCGCGACTTTTTCCAGGCGGGGCCTACGTCTACGCTCGAAACGAAACCGGTTGGATTCTCGACCAGGCATTGATCCCGCAGGGGTCGGGCGAAGCCTTCGGCTCCGCCGTGGGCATCGCGAACGACTCGCTGATCATCGGCGCACCCGCGCTCGCGCCTGGGGGAGCCGCGTACGTCTACCGACGATCGGGAGAGCCGGGCAGCGCGTGCGTTACGGACGCGGAATGCGGACTAGGGCACTGCGTCGCCGACGTGTGCTGCGATCGCCCTTGCGACGGTCCCTGCGAAGAATGCTCGACCGGTGATTGCTTGCCCGTGCCGTCGGGCGGCCCGGGCGCGCCAGCCTGCGAGGCGTACCTGTGCGACGGTACCCATGGGAGCTGTCCGACGAGCTGCGTCGCCAACGGCGATTGCGCTCTGGAGCACTACTGCGACGAGGGCGAGTGCCGTTCGAAGAGCAGGGAAGGCGCGGCGTGCGTCAGCCCCGAAGAGTGCCTGAGCGGAAACTGCGTGCGGCGGCGATGCTCGGGGACGCTCGACAACGGCATGCCTTGCGAAGACGCGTCCGACTGCGTTCGCGGCTATTGCGTTGACGGCGTCTGCTGCAACGATTCCTGCGGACAACAGTGCGAGGCCTGCGACGAACCGGGTCGCGAGGGAGAATGCGTGCCGGTGACCGAGGCGCCGCACGGGGACCGCGAGCCGTGCGCCGGAGCCGGGACGCCCTGCGCGGGACGATGTGACGGGACGCTCACGGCGGCGTGCACCTATCCCGCCGCCTCGAAGGAGTGCGACCGCAGCTGTGAGAGCGAGACCGAGACGGTGAGCGCTTGTGACGGCCAAGGTCGCTGCGTCGCGGGTGAACCTCGCTCGTGCGGAAGATTCACGTGCGGGGAAATCGCCTGCGAGACGAGCTGCGAAGGCGACGAGGATTGTGCGGATGGTCTCGTTTGCTGGGCCGACGGCGAATGCGACGCCCCTGCGCGCTGCGCGAGCGACGACGAATCCGAAACGGCTCCCGGCGGATCACGCGAGGACTGCTGGCCGTACCTGTGCGCAACCACGAACGGCGCGTGCAAGACACGCTGCGTCTCGGCAATCTCGGACTGCGCGGCGCCGAACGTGTGCGACCCGAACGGGCGCTGCGTCTCGCCGCCCGTCGAGGACTCGGGCGGGTGCGGCTGCCGCACGGACTCGCGGGTTCGAAACTCGTGGCCCGTTTCTGCGGCGCTGGTGGTGCTCGCTTTCCTGCGACGCCGCCTCCGCGCTCCGCAACCGAAGCGAGACGAGAGGAGGGGGGCGTCGTGAAGCGCTTCGTCGCCGGCTCCACGTGGACGCTCGCCGCCGTTCTGTCGTGGGTGCCCGCCGCGGGTGGCTGCGCTCCGGTCCGTACCGACTCGGATTCGCCGCCGGCCGCGCTCGAGC
>DASUTR010000191.1:0-4130 GCA_036374535.1 Polyangiaceae bacterium | reverse complement strand
GACCACCATGCCGCCGTAGCCGCTGAAATGCGTGAGCACGAGGCGCAGCGTGTCGGGCTCGGGCTCGGCCATCGCGACCGAGACGAAATCCTCGTCACCCGAGAGCGCGATGGGCAAGACGTCGTCGGGCCCCCACGTATCGCCGTCGGGCGGCGTGATTTCGAGGGTCGGAGCGAAGAACAGCGGCAGGCCCTCCGGCTCCACGCGGACACCGTACGCCGCGTCGGCGTCGAGCCCCGGCACGGCGAGGGACGCGAGCGGCGTCATCGTGATCGTGACGGGCCCGTACACGGCGCCCTCCGGGAACGTGAGCTCGAACACCGTGCCATCCGAAGCCGTGGCCATGAGCGAGCCACCGTCGGCCGTGATCTCGGCGGAAACGGCGCCGTCCTCCTCGAGCTCGTACTCGGCGACGAACGGATCGTCCGAAACCGCGAGGTTCCAGCCGAGAGCGTCGGTCGCCGTGCCGAGTGGTCCGACGTTGCTTCCGCCGCTTCCGCCCGAGCCCCCCGAGCCGCCGGAGCCGCCGGAGCCGCCGGAGCCCGCGCAGTCGCCGGCTGCCGTCGAGACACACGCGAGCGCGTACGAGAAGTCGTTCCCCCCTTCTTCGAGCGAATCGAGCGCGCAGCTCGCGAAACAGTCGGAGTCCGAGCCGCACGTCACGAAGCAGTCGAACGTGGTCGCGCACGCGGGGTTCTCGCCGCACGTGAGGAGCTCGTCACAGCACGCTTCGAAGTAGCAGCCGTCGCTGCCGGTCGCGCTCGCGCAGTCGTCGGTGTCCGTGGGGAGCCGCGTCGGTAGAGCCGCGCCGCCGCCGCTGCCCCCGGAACCCCCCGAGCCGCTCGAGGCGTCGTCGCCGTCGCTCCCGCCTCCCCCGCACGCGACGAACGCGGCCACGGCAAGCGAAAGCACTCCGAGTCTCGAACCGGACCTGTCTACATAAGTCGCCATCCTTATTTCGAATAACCTTCCCCGTCGAATTCGTGAAGCACAATCGGACCCCGGGCGCGCGTTTCCTCCCATTCGCCCGAGCGCGAACCCATCGGCAGGCGAGGCCGACGGGCTCGGGGTAGCGCGTGGAGAGGCGCGCTACCGTCGTATCCCCTGCGTCGGATCCGCGCTCGCGAGGTACTTTCCGATTTCTTCGCGCTTCGCCTGCACCTGGTCGAGCATCGCCATGGCATGGGCGACGCGTTGGGGCGCGTTCGGGTCCGGGTGGGCGAGGCGCACCTTGTCCCACCGGATCTTCAAAGAATTCTGAAGCTCGCGGAGGTCGTGCACGGCGCGAAGGCTCGGGTTCTTCATGGTGGTGGGCCAAGCCGAGTCGATGGCGACGGCGAGCGCGGAGAGCGCGGAGAGCACGAGCGCGGCTTTGGTCGAAAGCAGCCCGACGGCGACGGCGGCGCCTGCCGCACCGAGGAACGCGACACCGCGGAGGAGCCAGTACCGGATCTTCTCGTTCTTATCGATTCGGAGGTTCACGAGCGCCCAGCGCTCGAGGTCTTCGATCTGCTCGTCGATGGCTTTTTCGGGCGCGAAGCCTTGAGGAGGGCGGAGTATGGCGTCGACTTCGGCGTCGGCGTCCGGCTGGATGCTGCCCGGCCGTACCGGAGGAAGCGACGGCGGCGGGAGGGGGCGAACCGAATCGGACATCCTTCGCATTAGCTACCCTGGGCGCCCCAAAATCAAGTACGGATGGAAAACGAGGGTCCACGGGTTCCCGGAGCTCTCCGGGGCGGCGCTCAAACGTATTTGCGGGGAAGGGTGGCTTAGGCTAGGTTCCGCCCCCCTCCGATGAGCTACGCAGTCATCCGCACCGGCGGAAAGCAGTACAAAGTCAACGAAGGCGACACGCTGCGCATCGATCTCGTCTCCGGTAACGCCGGCGACAAGGTCAAGTTCGACGACGTGCTTCTGGTTGGCGGTGACGAACCGAAGATCGCCAAGAAGGGCAAGCTCGCCGGAGCGTCCGTCGAAGCCGAGATCGTCGGCGAAGTGAAGGGCGACAAACTCGTCGTCTTCAAGTTTCGCCGTCGCAAGCGCTCGCGGAAGAAGAACGGCCATCGCCAGCACTACACGGCGGTGAAGATCTTGAAGGTGAACGGTTAGCCATGGCGCATAAAAAAGGCGGCGGCTCGACGCGTAACGGTCGGGGATCGAATGCGCAGTTTCGCGGCGTGAAGGTGTTCGGCGGCGAGTTCATTCGCGCCGGCGGCATCATCGTTCGGCAGGTCGGGCAGACCATCAACCCGGGCCGCAACGTCAAAGTCGCTCGCGACTACACGCTCTTTTCGCTCATCGACGGCGAAGTGAAGTTCGAGCACGACGGCAAGAAAAAGAAGCGCGTCTCGGTCTACCCGCTCGCCGCGGGCTGATCGCTCCGTTCGTCGCTGAAAACGCCGTGAAGACCGCGCAACTCGCGCGGCCGGGGTAGCATCCGAGCGCCATGCCGCGCATCGCCGTGCTTCCGCCCGAGCTCGCGAGTCAGATCGCCGCGGGGGAAGTCGTCGAGCGCCCGTCGAGCGTCGTGAAGGAGCTCGTCGAGAACTCGCTCGACGCGGGCGCTACCCGCTGCGACGTCGTGATCGAGGGCGGCGGCATCACACGCATCGGCGTCGTCGACGACGGTCTCGGCATGGATCCGGAAGATGCCGTGCTGGCGCTCGAGCGCCACGCGACGAGCAAGGTCCGGGCGCTCGCCGATCTCTCGACACTCGTGAGCTACGGATTTCGCGGCGAGGCGCTGCCGAGCATCGCTTCGGTCAGCCGCCTCACGCTGCGTACGCGCTCGCGTGACGCCGACGGCGGGTGCGAGGTCGCGGTGGAGGGCGGCGCTCCGCCCGTGACGCGGCCGAGCGGGCTCGCGCCGGGCACCCAGATCGTCGTGACGGATCTCTTTTACAACGTGCCCGCGCGCCGCAAGTTCCTGCGCTCGACGGGCACCGAGTCGGGGCACGTGAGCGAAGTGGTCGAGGCGGCGGCGCTTTCGCGTCCCGACGTCACCTTCACGCTCACGCGCGACGGACGGCGCGTGCGAGAGCTCTTGCGCGCGCGGACGCGGGAGGAGCGCGTCGCGCAAGTCGAAAGCGGCACCGAGCTCACGCCGTGTCGGGGCGAGCGCGGCCCCTTGCGCGTCGAAGCGTTTCTGTCGCGCCCCGAGGCGGCACGCGCGGGTGCCGGCGGGCTCACGCTCGTCGTCAACGGACGTACGGTGCGCGATCGGGCGCTTCAAGTCGCGATCGCACAGGCCTATGGCAGCGTGCTCGAGCGCGGACGCTATCCGCGGGGCGTCGTCTACCTCGATCTCCCGCCCGAGCTCGTCGACGTGAACGTGCATCCGCAAAAAGCCGAGGTGCGTTTCGCCGATCCGCGAGCGGCGAGCGACGCGCTCTACGGCATCTTGTCGCGCGCGCTCGCGAGCGCGTTTTCGATGCCGGTGCCCCAGCGCGGCTCGTACGCGCGGCCGCGTGTCGAGCAGGTGGGCCCGGCGCCGGCGTTCGCGCCGCGCGCGGCGACGCCGAACGAGCTCGCTCGCGACGTCGTGATCACGCACGCGGCCGCAGGCTTCGTGTCCGGGCCCGACCCCGCCGAATCGACCGAGGTCCGCGCCGTGCTCTCGGTACGCGACTCCGGCGGCGCGGCGCCGCCGCAAAAAGACGTACTCTGGTCGAGCTTACGCTTCGTCGCGCAGCTCCGGACGACGTACTTGCTCTGCGAGGGCGAGGAGGGCGTTTATCTCCTGGATCAGCACGCCGCTGCGGAGCGTGTCACCTTCACGCGTCTCCGTCGCGAATATCAGTCGCGCGCAGTGCCGTCGCAAGCGCTGCTCTTCCCGACGATGGTCGAGGTCACCGCTTCGGAGGCCGAAATCGTCGAGCGTTCGGGTAAAGAAATCGCCGAGGTCGGGCTCGACGTGCGCTTGCGCGGCCCCGAAACCGTGAGTATTCACGCGGTGCCGAAGCTGCTCCAGCGCGGCAGCCCCGAACGCCTGCTGCGCGACCTCTTGAGCGAGGTGTCGCGCGCTGGAGGTCGCGCGTTTTCGGACGCGGTGGACCTCGCGCTCGCGACCATGGCTTGTCATGGTTCGCTGCGGGCCGGGGACGCAGTCACGGCCTCGGAGGCCGGAGCGC
>DASUTR010000190.1:0-3576 GCA_036374535.1 Polyangiaceae bacterium | reverse complement strand
CATCGCGCGCGGCGATCTTTCTCGAAAGATCACGGTCGACGTGAAGGGTGAGATCCTCGAGCTCAAGAACACTCTGAACACGATGGTCGACCAGCTGAACGGGTTCGCGTCGGAAGTGAGCCGCGTCGCGCGCGAGGTCGGCACCGAGGGCAAGCTCGGCGGGCAGGCGCAGGTGCCGGGCGTCGGCGGCACGTGGAAAGATCTCACCGACAACGTGAACTCGATGGCGTCGAACCTCACGAACCAGGTTCGCAACATCGCGGAGGTGACGATCGCGGTCGCGAACGGCGACCTCTCGCGAAAGATCACCGTCGACGTGCGCGGCGAGATCCTCCAGCTCAAGGAAGCCATCAACACGATGGTCGAGCAGCTCCGCTCGTTCGCGAGCGAGGTCACCCGCGTGGCGCGCGAGGTCGGCACGGAAGGGCGCCTCGGTGTTTCCGCGGTGGTCCCCGGCGTCGCGGGCACGTGGAAAGATCTCACCGACTCGGTGAACGCGATGGGTACGAACCTCACCGATCAGGTGCGCAACATCGCCGAAGTGACGACGGCGGTCGCGCGCGGCGATCTCTCGCGCAAGATCACGGTGGACGTGAAGGGCGAGATCCTCGAGCTCAAGAACACCATCAACACGATGGTCGATCAGCTGCGCGCGTTCGCGAGCGAGGTGACGCGCGTGGCGCGCGAGGTCGGCACCGAGGGCAAGCTCGGCGGGCAGGCCGACGTGCCCGGCGTCGCCGGTACGTGGAAAGATCTCACCGACTCCGTCAACTTCATGGGCGCGAACCTCACGAATCAGGTGCGCGGCATCGTGCGCGTCGTGACGGCCGTCGCCGACGGGAACCTGCGCCAGAAGCTCACCGTCGAAGCGAAGGGCGAGGTCGCGGCGCTCGCGGAGACGATCAACAACATGACGGACACGCTCGCGACGTTCGCCGAGCAGGTGACGAACGTCGCTCGCGAGGTCGGCGTCGAGGGCCGTCTCGGCGGTCAGGCGAACGTGCCCGGCGCGGCCGGCACCTGGAAGGACCTCACGGGTAACGTGAACCTCCTCGCCGCGAACCTCACGACGCAGGTCCGCGCCATCGCCGAGGTGGCCACCGCCGTAACCAAGGGCGATCTCACGCGTTCGATTCAGGTCGACGCGCGCGGCGAAGTCGCGGAGCTCAAGGACAACATCAACACGATGATCGACAACCTCCGGGGCACGACCGACCGGAACCAGGAGCAGGACTGGCTCAAGACGAACCTTGCGAAGTTCACGAGCATGCTCCAGGGCCAGCGCGATCTCGTCACCGTCGGCAAGACGCTGCTCTCCGAGCTCACCCCGCTCGTCGACGCCCAACAGGGCGCCATTTACCAGATGGAACGCAGCGAGGCGGCGGACCTGGGCGACACGCCGGCGCCGAAAATGCTGCGCCTGCTGGCGGGCTACGCTCAGCGTCCCGACCAGCCCGTGCTCATTCCGCTCGAAGTCGGGCTCGTTGGCCAGGCCGCGGCGGAAAAGCAGCGCATCGTCCTCCACGACGTCCCTCCGGGCTACACGCAGATTCAATCGAGCCTCGGCACGGCCCCGCCGAAGAGCATCGTGGTTCTCCCCGTGCTCTTCGAGGGCGAGACGATGGCCGTCATCGAGCTCGCCGCCTTGCGTCCGTTCACCGATACGCATCTCACGTTCCTCGATCAGCTCACGCAGTCGATCGGCGTCGTTCTGAACACCATCGAGGCGACGATGCGTACGGAGAACCTGCTGAAGC
This sequence comes from Polyangiaceae bacterium, assembly GCA_036374535.1. Lineage (GTDB taxonomy): Bacteria > Myxococcota_A > Polyangia > Polyangiales > Polyangiaceae > PMG-095. The sequence goes on along the minus strand of DASUTR010000190.1, from coordinate 1,819 downwards.
AGTCGCAGCAGCTCACGACGGAGCTCCAGACACGCCAGATCGAGCTCCAGAGCACGAATCAGGAGCTCGCGACGAAGGCGAAGCAGCTCGCCGAGCAGAACGAGGAAGTCGAGCGAAAGAACAAGGAAGTCGAGCAGGCGCGCCGCGCTCTCGAAGAGAAGGCGGCCGAGCTCGCGCTCACGAGCAAGTACAAGTCGGAGTTCCTCGCGAACATGTCGCACGAGCTCCGCACGCCGCTGAACTCGATTCTGATCCTCGGGCAGCAGCTCGGCGAGAACGTAGCCGGTAACCTCACGCCCAAGCAGATCGAGTTCGCGAAGAACATCCACTCGGCCGGTACCGATCTGCTCACGCTCATCAACGACATCCTCGATCTATCGAAGATCGAATCGGGAACCGTGACGGTCGAGCCCGAGGAGATCACCTTCGCATCGCTCCGCGACAGCGTGCACCGCACGTTCCATCACATCGCCGAGACCAAGGGCCTCTCGTTCAACGTCGACATCGAGACGACGCTGCCGCGGACCTTCATGAGCGATCCGAAACGCTTGCAGCAGATCTTGAAGAACCTCCTGTCGAACGCTTTCAAGTTCACCGGGCAGGGCGGCGTTTCGATGAGCGTGTCGCGCGTCACGTCGGGCTGGTCCGCGGATCACCCCGCGCTGTCGTCGGGCGCCGGGGCCATCGCCTTCGCGGTGTCGGACACCGGCATCGGCATCGCGCCGGAGAAGCAAAAGTTGATTTTCGAGGCGTTTCAGCAAGCCGACGCCGGCACGAGCCGCAAGTACGGCGGTACGGGTCTCGGTCTCGCCATCAGCCGCGAGCTCGCGAACCTGCTCGGCGGCGAAATTCGCCTGACGAGCCGCCCCGGCGAAGGCAGCACGTTCACGCTCTACTTGCCGATTTCGTACACCGGGCCCGCGCGCGACGCTTCGAGCTCGGGGGTGTCGCAGGTGAGCCTGCCCATGCCCGTCCTCGCCTCGACCAAGATCGAGGAAGCCATCGCCGACGATCGCGAGGACGTAGAGCCCGGCGACGCGGTGCTCCTGATCGTCGAGGACGATCCGCACTACGCCCGCATCTTGCTCGGCATCGCGCGGGGCAAGGGCTTCAAGGGCGTGGTCGCCCAGCGGGGGCAGCAGGCGCTCGCGCTCGCGCACGAGTACCGGCCTACGGCCATCACGCTCGACGTGTTCCTGCCGGACATGCTCGGCTGGACGGTCCTGAACAACCTCAAGCTCGACTACGCGACGCGGCACATTCCGGTGCAGATGCTCTCCATCGAGGAAGAGCGCCAGCACGGGCTCGCGCACGGTGCCTTCGCTTACCTCGTGAAGCCCGCGACGACGGGCGAGCTCGAGGGTGCGCTCGACAAGCTGCGCGCGTACCTCGTGCCGCACACGAAGCGGCTCTTGGTCGTCGAGGACAACGACGTCGAGCGCGAGAGCATCGTCGCGCTGCTCAAGCACGACGACGTGGAGATCGAAGACGCCGCGACGGGCGCGGAAGCGCTCGAGAAGCTTCGCACCCGGCGCTTCGATTGCTGCGTGGTCGACTTGAGGCTACCCGACATGGGCGAATTCGAGCTCCTCGAGCGCCTGCAGAAAGAGCCCGGTCTCGGCGACATTCCCGTCGTGATCTTCACGGGCAAGGAGCTCTCGGACGCCGAAGAAGCTCGGCTGCGCAAGTTCGCGAAGAGCATCGTCTTGAAGGACGTGCAGTCGCCGGAACGTCTGGTCGACGAGACCTCGCTGTTCCTGCACACCGTCGTGGCCGACCTGCCCGACGACAAGCGCCGTATGATCGAGCGCCTCCACGG
>DASUTR010000189.1:0-2897 GCA_036374535.1 Polyangiaceae bacterium | reverse complement strand
CGACGTACATCCACGCCTTGCCGAAGACGGCCGGGCTGCACTTGTCGGCGCACGCGTTGATCGTGCCGAGAAGAACGCCCTCGGCCTTCTCGAAGTCCGTGGCGACGTAGTGCTGGTTGATGGCTTCGTCGATCTTCTTGTTCGCGGCGGCGTCGCGCGTGAACTGTGCCTGAGCGGGAAGCGCGAGGAGGCTCAGGAGAACGGCAACGAGTACGGCGCTCCAGCGTGCGGGCGGCCGGGGGCTTCGGCCCCGGCCCGGCAGGGCGCGGGAGTCTTGGAAGAGCAGATCACGGTCGAAGCGGATGGGACCAAGCCCCACGACGAACCGGCGAGGCCGGGCGCCTTCCCCTTCCAACATGCGATGGACGCGAGGCGACAACGAAGGGTTCAACGACGCTCTGAGCTTTTGAAATGCACTCATGACTTCTTACGGGGGTCTCGAGCAAGGCCTTATGCCGGCCGGGCGGCATGCGATCAATTACGGGTTCGTACCGGTCTTCGGGCAGCCCTCTTTGACCCCTTCGGTTCTCACGAATTGGACGCGCCGATTGAGCGCACGATTCTGCTCGGTCGAATTGTCGACGATCGGCCGATCGAAGCCGTAGCCGAGGGAGGTGAGCCGGCTCGCAGCGATGCCGTGCGAGACCAGGTACTTCATGACGCTCGCGGAGCGGCGGTTCGACAGATCCTTGTTGTACTTCGAGCTGCCGCGGTTGTCGGTGTGGCCCTGGACCTCGATCTTGATCTCGGGGTTCTTGTTCAGGACGTCCACGACCGCGTCGAGAATGGGGAAGCTCTCGGGACGGATCTTGTCCTTGTTGTATTCGAAGTGGATCTGCTGGGCGATCTTCACTTCGCAGTCGGTGACGACGGCGAGCGCGGGCTTCGACGGGCAGCCGAGCGGCTCTTCCGTCGCCGAGCCGATCTCGTTCGGGCACATGTCCTTGATGTCGACGACCGTGTCCTTGTCGTTGTCGTTGTCGGGGCAGCCGTCTTGGTCCTCGAACCCGTCGCGATCCTCGGGCTCGAGCGGGCACTTGTCGTTCACGTCGAGGAGCTCGTCGAGGTCGTTGTCGATTTCGGGGCACCCGTCCTCGTCGAGGTAGGTGTCCTTGTCCTCCGGGTCGAGCACGCACTGGTCGCTCGAGTCGAGGATTCCGTCGCCGTCGGTATCCGGATCTCCCGGGACGAAGGCCGGCTCGATGAAGCCGCGCTCGGCGCAGTACTGCGGGGGCGACATGTCGAGCGCGGCGTGCGCGTTAGGCTCGGCCTTCCAGAGGTGGTTTTGCGCCTTGGAGACGAAGCCCTGGTCGAGCTCGAGCGTGGCGAAGCGAAGATTGGAGCGCGCGACGGCGAGCTCCCGCGGCGCGCAGCGCATGGCGCCGTTGCGCTCGGCCTGCTCGACGATCTTTTCGAGGCCGGCAATTTGTCCGCGAAGTTTCGGCGCCGAGGCGCAACCGAGCACGGTGAGCGCCACGAGCGCCCACCCCGCCCAGCGCCGGAGCCGCTTCATCGCCCGGCCCCGCGATGCGCGTCGCGGGCGAGTTGAATCGCCTTGTCCGCGTACTGCTCGCCGATGGCGGCTAGCTCGATGGCGTCGCCGTAGTCACCTTCCGACGCTTCGGTCTGCGCTTTGTCGAGGTGCTCTTGCGCGAACCAGTACTCGTAGGGAGCGTAGAGCTCCGCGCCGAGCTCGTGCGCTTCCTCGAGCTTTGCGGACGCCGAGTTCGCGTTCATCGCGTACATGGCGTGACCGCAGCCGGTGAGGCAGACCGCGGCACCGAGCGCGGCCAACGTCACGGCGAGCTTGCGCGTGACGCTGAACGCCTGCGAAGGGTAAGTCTCGGGGACTCCTCGGGTGACCATGCCGGAGGGCGCTCGTTTCGCCCGGAACGCTAGCAATCTAGCGAAGTTTCCGTCAACCAATGACGGACGAGAGCCTCAGACGAGCTCAGCGGGCACGCACGGCCAACCCGGTTGCCACCCCCGCGGCTCCCCCAAGGCCCACCGACGCCGGATCCGTGGCGCTCGGGTGTGGGGGGGTCGGGACACCCCACCGGCCCCCAATCACAGCCGGCGATAGACGCCGACGACCTTGCCGAGGAGCATGGTCGACTTGAAGTCCGAAGCGCGCACGAGGATCGGCGCCATCTTCGCGTTCGCGGGCTGGAAGCGTACGTAGTCGCGCTCGGGATAGAAGTACTTCACCGTCGCTTCGTCACCGATGAGCGCGACGACCACTTCTCCGCGATCGGCGGTCGATTGCTTGCGCACGAAGATGTAGTCGCCGGCGAGGATGCCGGCGTCGATCATCGAGTCGCCCGTGACGCGAAGCCCGAACACCTCGCGGCCGCCGCGCACGAGCATGCGGTCGACGCGCACCGTGTCGACGACGTTCTCTTCGGCGAGGAGCGGAAGACCGGCGGCGACGCGCCCCACGACGGGAATTTCGATGATGTCGTCGGGGGAGCCGCCCGTTCGAGCCGGAGCGGGCGCTGCGTCTTCGACGAGCTTGAGCGCGCGGCTCTTCATGTCTTCGCGACGCAGGTAGCCTTTGCGTTCGAGAGCGCGCAGATGGTCGTTGACGCCGTTCGTCGAGCGAATGCCCATGTGCTCGCCGATTTCCCGGAGGGTCGGCGGGTAGCCGCGGTCCTCGATGGACTTGCGGATGAAGTCGAGCGTTTGCTCTTGGCGCTTGGTCAGACCCTGCATGACGACGCCAGGGTACTGAACGGGTGTCCCCAAGTCAAACTTTCAGCTGTTTCGGTCGGCCGATTCCCAAGGGGCCCTCGAGGGCGATGGGGCTCCGGGCCCTGGCCGTGTCGGGTTGACGGGCCCCGGCGGCATCAGAATTTCCCGCTTACGGAGAGGAAGGTGAGCTTGTCGTTCGTCTCGCG
>DASUTR010000188.1:0-5911 GCA_036374535.1 Polyangiaceae bacterium | reverse complement strand
CGCCGTCTACGTCTTCGAGCGCGACGCGAGCGGCTGGGCGCAAGTCGCGTACCTCAAGGGAGCCTATTCGGAAGCGAACGACGAGTTCGGAAAATCCGTGGCGCTGAGCGGCGACACGATCGCGGTGGGCGCACCGGGCGAGAGCAGCAGCCAGACGGGGAGCGACGCCGAACCCGCCGACGCTCTCGAGAGCGACAGCGGCGCGGTCTACTTGTTCGAACGCGACGGGGCGAGCTACCGGCAGACGGCTTTCTTGAAAGCTTCCAATGCCGACGCCGAGGACGCTTTCGGCGGCTTCGTCGCGCTCGACGGCGACACGCTCGCCGTGAGCGCCGTCGGTGAAGCGACATCGAACGGCGACGGAACGGCGAGCAACGAAGCGCTCCCCGATCTCGGCGCCGTGTACGTCTTCGAACGCAGCGCCGGCACCTGGGCTCAAATCGCCTACCTCAAGCCGACGAGCCCGGGAACCGACTACTACTTCGGTTGTTCCGTCGCCCTCAGCGGGTCCACGCTCGTCGTCGGTGCTCTCGGCGACTCGCTCGCCACGCGCACGGGCGCGGTTTACGTTTTCGAGCGCGACGAGACCGGCGGCTTCAGTCTGGCGCAGCGCTTGACCACTCCGAACGCCGAGCGCGGCGATCGCATCGGCGCCGGCGTCGCGGTGACCCCGACGCTTCTCGCGATCGGCGCCGACGGCGAGGCCGGCAGCGTTCCGGGCATCAACGGCGACTCGTCGAACGACGACACTCCCGGCGCCGGAGCCGTGTTCCTGCACACGCGGCGCTGAGACGACGGCGCAAGCGCCGCCTAATGTGCGGCGACGGTCACGACCACGCTTCCGCGTTTGCGGCCGGTGTCGACGTAGCGGTGGGCCTCGGCGATCGCCTCGAGGGGGTAGCGTCGATCGATGACCGCTTTGAACTCGCCGGTCTCCGCGAGCTTCGCGAGCAACTCCAAGTCCTCCGCACGTTCGCCGGCGGGGCCGGCGATGACTCTTCGTTTGCTCGTCAGCGACACCCAAGGCGCAGCGAGGAGCTCGCCCAATCCGCAGAGGACGAGGAGTAGCCGCCCGTTCTGCGACAGCGAACGCCGACTGCGTGAGAACGGGGCCGTGCCGGCCGTGTCGACGATGACGTCGTAGGTTTCGCCGCCTTCGGTGAAATCTTGCTTCGTGTAGTCGATCACCCGCGCTGCGCCGAGCGAGCGCACGAGCTCGACGTTCGCCGTGCTGCACACTCCCGTGACGTGCGCGCCGAAATGCCTGGCAAGCTGCACCACCGCAGTGCCGACGCCGCCGGAAGCGCCGTTGACGAGAACGCTTTCACCGCTCGAAAGCCTTGCCCGCCTCAAGAAATCGAGCGCCGTCGTACCGCCGAACGAGAGCGAGGCGGCTTCGTCGTAGCTCAGGTTGGCCGGCTTGCGCGCGAGCGGGCGGGTTTCGCGCAGGCACCGGTACTCCGCGTGACAACCCATACCGGCGCCGGGGAACGCGAACACCTGGTCGCCCGGCTCGAACTTTCGGACGTCCTTCCCCACCGACTCGATCTCCCCGGCGAGCTCCGTTCCCAGGATGGGCTGCCGCGGTTTCGAGAACCCGAAGAACATCCGGCCCATGAACCCGAAGCCCGCAGGCATCTCGAGGCTTCGCGCCCTGAAGTCGCCGGCCGTCACCGTAGTCGCGTGGATCTTGACGAGGACCTCGTCGTCCTTCGGTACCGGCTTTTCGACTTCTCTGATTTGGACGACGTCGGGCGGCCCATACCGTTCGTACACCGCTGCTTTCACGAGCTCTCCTCCGCGTGCACGACGCCTCTCATTCCCGACGCACGCTACCACACGGCCCTGGCTGCCGAGGCGGATGAGGTGCTGCGTTCCCGCACACCGGTGAACGCCACGGCTATCTCGGAACCGGGGGCACGACGACGGGGTTGATCGGCTTCACGTTCATGCCACCTGGATAGCCGTACGAAACGCTCGTCGTCTGTGCTTCGGTGACGGACGAGCCCCAGCCCCAAATCCAGAGCCCGAAGGGGTTCTCGCTGTCGATGACGTGACGCCCCGTCGAGCAGTCGCCGACGCTCTCGAAGTTGCCCGTAATGAGATCGGCGCGGGTCCATTCGTAGTCGCCGAGCGCCGACCACCCCGTGAGGGGGCCGGCGCAGTCGAGCACGACGTCCGCGAAGCGCCCGTCCACCTTCTTGCGAACGACGACGAGGTTCGTTTCGGGGAAGGTCGGGTCCGTGAAGAATACGTAGTGCGAGAGGTACTGCTCGGGCGGCACGCCGAGCACCGAGTCGGGGTCACCCGCGTTGTTCGGGACGGACGCGTAGCCCACGCCGACCATGTGCGTGAACAGCAAGAACGGATGGTCCTCGTCCTGACTTTTGACGACGAACGGTTCGCTCGTCGTAAACTGGAAGACCTCGCCGAGCCCGAGGCTCGACGGCCCGCCGACGTCCGACGAAAAGCTCAGGCTCGTTCCCTCCGCTGCGCCGATGATCGTCCAGACGGCGGGCTCGCTGCCGCGCGGGCGATGCATGACCCCGACGTACTCGTTTCCGAGCGCACGGATCGGGGGCACCATTTGTTCGCCGTGATCGCACGCGAGCACACCGTCGGGAATTTCCATGCACTCGTGGCCCGCCATGAGGCCCACCGGCTGGTCCGCCGAGAGCACGCTGCCCGTCAGGTCCTCTTGCGTGATTTGCGCGTGCTCGCCTCGGTCGAGAACGATGTCGAACGGTACGCCGGCCGGGCTCGCCGGGATGCCGTCGCCCCCTGCCACCTGGCGGACGGGGACGATCGTCACCCGCGTCGCGTTCGCTTGCGCGACGACGTTCAGCGAGGCCGACGCGCTCGCGTCGCTGAAGGCGCTCGCGACGATGTAGTTCGAATCCCAGACGCTCGTGGGCAGGAGCAGCGACGCTCCCGTGACGCTCGTCCCCGCGCCGCCGTACGGGTTCATCTGATACGCAACGACGGGCACGTCGGAAGCGATGCGAAACGACCGCCCCAGGCCGGTATCCGGCAGAAACACCCCGGTCGGAATCGCCGACCTCACGGGACACGCGACCGCGGGAAGTTCGACGCTGCCCGTCGGTCCGGACAAGAAAAGAACGACGACTTGGTCCGGGGGTAGCCCCACGAACTGCTCGAACGGCTGGTACGTGAGCCCCGGCCCGGCTCCGCTCGGAATGCGAGCAAACGCGGCGATGTCGAGCTCGGACCCTGCGTACTCGACCGTGAGGTGCGCCGGAACGCTCGAGGTGTTCGCGACGAACACGGCAAAACACACGTCGCCGAGCATGCTGTCCATCATCGTGGCGTAGTACTCGCACCCGACCGATTGCCGCGTCGCCACGGCCGCGTCGCACGGGTTCAGACAATCGGTGCACGCGCCATCTCCGCCCGCATCGATGAGAACGAGGCCGCTCCCGCCCGTGCCGGACGCACCCGCTCCGGCGCCGCCCATCCCACTGCCGCCCGTGTGGCCGCCACCGGCGCCGCTGTTACCCGCTCGACCGCCGTCGCTCGAGCGCTGGCCCTTGCTGCTCGGACTACACGCACCGAGCGCCGTTATCCCGAGGACCAAAAACGCCAAAGACTTGGGTCGCCGCCTCAACGAGTCATCATCCAGGCGTGGGATTGGGCCGTCGTCGAGCAGGTGACCGACGTGAGGAGCGTGGGCGTCGCGGCCCCGCTCGACGGAGCGGTGCAGCGACCCGTCTGAGCGTTCACGAGACGCCGGTAATTCGCGAAGCTCGTGGCCGTATAGGTATCGAATCTCCAAGCCTGCGTGTTGACGACCGAGGAAGCCGGGAGGCACGTCCTTTGAATCAAACGCGACCCGCTCGCCGTGGTTTCGAGATCGAGGCATTTACCGCTCGAGCCGTTGACGAGGTGGAACACGCCGGCGATGCCCGAATCGGCGAGACGCCAAGACTGAAAATCGGAATCCTGAGCGCGCCCATCGCAGTACGATTCGAGACTGCCACCCGACGCGGCGCCCGAAATACAGCGCCCCGTCGAGCGATTGAAAATGAATCCTTGAAACCCAACCTGAAAGAGGTTCATGGCCGGCGCCGCGAGCCACCGGCGCACGCTGCTGTAACGTGCGAAGCCCGTGTAACCGGCACCGCCGTGCACCGTGAGCCCGATGATCTTCCAGACGCCGCTCACGTCGCGAAACACGGGAGAACCCGAGTCGCCGTCGCACCCTTGGGGACTCGTTCCGACCGTCGCGAAGTTGTGGGCGTAATAGTCCGTATCCAAGCCCGCACCCTGAACCGCGCTGAGGCTCGACGTCGTGAAAAAAGCGAACTGCTTCTTTCCCGAATGCGACGAGTCCGCGGCGTCGCAGCCGTAGCCGGTGTACGTGACGCTTTGGCCCGAACCGATCCACGTGGAATCGGTCGTCGAATAGCTCGGAATATTCGGGGAAACACCGCTCACGACGACGCGCGCTACGTCGAAATGATCCGGATTGACGCCGCTCGCGATGGTGTTCGTGTAGTTCAGGCGAGACGGATGAACATCGACGCCGGCGATGGCCGGGTTGTAAAAGGACGAACCGGAGAAGGTCCCCGAAAGATTGTTGGTGATCTTGATCCCCGAGCCGCGTTGCATGGTCTCCGCGCAGTGCGCGGCGGTCCAGAAAACGTTCGACGACACTTTGATCGCGCTGCATCGACTCGTGACGATGCCCGCGATGCTCCACTCGAGCCTGACGGCCGACGTATCGGGTACCCCCTGCGACGAGAGAAGCGTGCCCCCCGTAATCGGCTCCTCACTGGCATCGACCACTTCATCGCCGCCCGGTACGTCCCCGCAACCGGCGCTGAACGCCAGACCTACGATGAAGACCCCTCCTGATAAACCCCGGCTCGAACGCGTAGACATGATCGAACTCCCTTCCGAAGATCGACGTGTACCACGCGGCGCCCCCCGCGACCGCAGAGAATCGGGCAGAAGCACGCTCGACTAACCCGCACGTCGTCGAGGGTCGACGGGATTGACGCCCGCGGCGCGCACCCGCACGAGCAAATCGCCCGGGCCCGCCGCGGGCCGCGGCAGCTCGGTCAGCGCCATCGTACCCGTGTAACGACGAATGGCCAACGCTTTCATGAGGGCATGCGGCGGCTCTGGCGACGGGCAGTACCCGTGACAGCGACGGAAGCGGCGTGCTCCTCGCGAGCCGCGTTCCAGACGGCTCTCGCGGCGTCCGCGTTCATCACGGCAATTCCGAATCCCACGACCAGATCGGGGACACCGGATGGCCACAGCGTCGTCACGACGCCGGCGGCCATGATCGCGACGTTTGCGACGGCATCGTTTCGCGCTGAAAGGAACGCGGCTCGGATCAGGCTGCCGGAGTGATGGCGGAACCGCGCGAGAAGGAACGCGCAGCCGATGTTCACCACGAGCGCGCCGAGGCCGGTAGCGGACAGCAGCCATGGCTCGGGAGGCTCGAGCGACTGGAATTTCCGCCACGCGGTCCATAAGAACGCGAGCGCCGGGATCAGAAGGATGCCCGCGAGCGCCATGCCGACGCGAGCGCGTGTTCGCGCCGCCCAACCGAGCGCCACGAAGATGAGGAAGTTGACGGCGGCATCTTCGAGGAAATCGACACTGTCGGCGAACAAGGACACGGAACCGATGAACTCCGCCACCCCGAACTCGACGAAGAAGTACGCCACGTTGGCGATGGCGACCGACGCCAACGCTCGTCGAAGACGCACGCCGTCAGTCCGCGGAATCGTTGGTCGGCTCGTCACGGTGATCGTGGCGAGAATACTATGGGTGGGAGCCAGGCCCGCGCGCGATCGTGGCCCCGCGATGCGCGCCGGGTGTCGACCGATCTTCTCAATCCCTCGGAGCCAGGCAGGCGATGGGAGCCATGCTCGCGTTC
>DASUTR010000187.1:0-2222 GCA_036374535.1 Polyangiaceae bacterium | reverse complement strand
CGGCAACGATCTGCTCATCATCACGGGTGCTCTCGTCGGCTCGAGCGGCGCGATCCTCTCGTACATCATGTGCAAGGCGATGAACCGCTCGTTCCTGAGCGTCATCCTCGGCGGCTTCGGCGCGGACGAGGGCGCTGCGCCCGCGAAGCGCGGCGACGAACCGGCGGGCGAGGTCGTTTCGGTGACGGCCGCGGACACGGCGGAGCTCTTGAAGACCGCGAAGAGCGTCGTCGTCGTCCCGGGCTACGGCATGGCGGTCGCTCACGCGCAGTACCCGCTCTGGGAGATCGCGCAGTGGCTCCGCGGGCGAAACGCGGAGGTGCGCTTCGCGATTCACCCCGTGGCGGGCCGGCTCCCCGGGCACATGAACGTGCTGCTCGCCGAAGCGAAGGTGCCGTACGACATCGTGCTCGAGATGGAAGCCATCAACGACGATTTCCCGAAGACGGACGTCGTGCTCGTGATCGGTGCGAACGACATCGTGAATCCCGGCGCGCTCGACGACAAGTCGAGCCCCATCTACGGCATGCCCGTGCTCGAGGTGTGGAAGGCGAAGAACGTCGTCGTCATGAAACGCAGCATGGCGAGCGGTTACGCCGGCGTCGAAAATCCGCTGTTCTTCAAAGAGAACACGAAAATGCTGTTCGGCGACGCGAAGAAGAACGTCGATGCGATCCTGACGGATCTTCGCGCGGCCGCCGCCGCCGCGGAGTAATCTCGCTGCTGGTACAGCGGCGTGACCGAACCGAGTCCCGAAAGCACCGAAAGCGACGCGCTCATCGGCGCGGTCGTCGCCGGCCGCTACCGCGTCGAGAAGCTGCTCGGAGCGGGGGGTATGGGCGCCGTGTACCGCGCCGAGCACGTCCACATGAAGAAGACGGTCGCGCTCAAGGTGCTCCACAAGGAGTTCATCGGCGTGAACGAGATCGTCGCGCGCTTCGAACGCGAGGCGATCGCGGCCGCCCGCATCGAGCATCCGAACGTCGCGCCCGCGAGGGATTTCGGCAAGCTCGACGACGGTTCGTTCTACCTCGTGCTCGAGTACGTGGACGGAAAGAGCCTGCGCGAGCTCATCGCCGAGGGCCCGCTCGACGCGCAGCGGGCCGTCGCGATCGCGAAGCAGATCGCCCTAGCGCTCGTCGCGGCGCACGGCGCCGGCATCGTGCATCGCGATCTCAAGCCGGACAACGTCATGCTCGTGCCGCAGGCGGACGGCAGCGAGCGCGTCAAAGTGCTCGACTTCGGCATCGCGCGGGTCACGCTGTCGCCGGAAGTCGAAAAGGCGGCGACAAACCTCACGAAGGTCGGCTCCGTGATGGGAACCGTCGCGTACATGGCGCCCGAGCAGGCGCTCGGGGAGGAAGTGGACGAGCGCGCCGACCTCTATGCGCTCGGCGTCATCGTGCACGAGATGCTCTCGGGTCGCGTGCCGTTCGACGCGGATTCCGCCGCGCAGATCCTCGCGAAGCAGATCACGGAGGCGCCGCCGCCGTTGCCGCCGGGCGCCCCAGCGGCGCTCGGAGCGCTCGTTTCGGAGCTGCTCGGCAAGACACGCGTCGAGCGGCCGCCGTCCGCGCGCGCCGTGCTCGAGCGGCTCGAGGGGTTCTCGTCCCCGCGGGCACCCGCCGCGACGGCGCTCGCTGCGCCCGCAGTCGACGCGAGCGACGACCAGAAGCGGCGTCGCGTTCTCGTCGTCGGCATCGGCGCGGGAGCCGCGCTCGTCGGAATCGCGCTCGCCGTGATGCTCTCGGGCGGCGGCGAGCCCGAAGCGAAACCCGAGGCGCTCGCGAGCGCCGAGCCTCGTCCCCGCGCGAGCGCTCCAGCGGCTTCGCGACCGCTCGCGCGCGACGCCGAACCCAAAGCGGAGCCCGCGCCGGCCGGAGAACCCACGGGCACGACCAAGCCGTCCGCTTCGCCCGCGGCGACGTCGGGCAAACCTTCGAGCAAGCGCAAGAAAGAGCCCGCGACGGACTCCACGAAGAAACGCACGGGTCCGGGCGGAATCTACATTCCGCCGCCCGACCAGTGGTTCAAGTAGCCGTCCGCCTGGCGAGCCGGCTCACCGTGCTTGAGCCGCCGGCGTGCGGCTGTTCCACGTCACCACGGCAAGACACGAAACGACGAGCAGCCCGAGGGCGAACCCGACCAGGGCGTCCTTGACGAGATTTCTGCGTTTTTCCACCATTTCCACCACTCCCATCCAGCAACGATTGTGCCACTTT
>DASUTR010000186.1:0-2492 GCA_036374535.1 Polyangiaceae bacterium | reverse complement strand
GGAGCGCCGGGCGCGATGGGCGGACCTCCCGGCGATCTGCTGCTCACGATTCGCGTCACACCGCACCCGTACTTCGAGCGCGTCGGGCTCGATCTCTACCTCGACCTTCCCATCACGCCGGGCGAAGCGTACCGCGGTGCGAAGGTGCGCGTGCCGACGCACGACGGCTTCGTCACCCTCACGGTGCCCCAACACGCGCAGAGCGGCCAGGTCGCGCGCCTCAAGGGCAAGGGCGTGAAGCGCGCCGGTCAGCAGGGCGACTTTTTCGTGCGCTTCCAGATCCGGCTCCCCGAGAGCGATTCGAGCGAGATCGAAGAAGCGATCGACACGCTCGACGCCGAAGTACCGAAGAACCTGCGCGACGCGATCGTGTTCTGAGCCGAAGCGCTCATTCGGCGCTGGCGCGCGCGGGCGTGCTGCCGAGTGAAAGCACGGGGCGTTCGCTCGTGCCGGACGGCAGCGAGGGCCGCAGGCGGCCGTGCTCGTCGTAGCGGTCGAGCTCCGCGGCGACGCGGCGGAGCATGGCTTGGCGCTCGTGGAACGGCTGGAAGCTCGACTTGAAGCCGGCAATCACGATCGACTTGATGTCCGAGAAGGGGACGCCCATGGAGCGGTGCACGAGAAAGAGCTCTTTCGAGACGCTCGTGTCCGTGATGAGGCGGTTGTCGGTGTTGACGGTCACCCGCACGCCGAGATCGAAATAGAGCTTGAGCGGGTGCGTATCGAGCGAGCTCACCGCACCGGTCTGGACGTTGCTCGAGGGGCAGCACTCGAGCGGGACGCGGTGATCGGTGACGTAGTGCAAGAGATCGCCGTTCTCGCGCAGCCGGCAGCCGTGGCCGATTCGGTGCGCGCCGCAGACGTGAATCGCCTGCGCGATGGATTCGGGACCGTACGCTTCGCCGGCGTGGATCGTGCAGTTGATGTTGTTGTCGCGGACGAGCTGGAACGCCTTGCGATGATGCTTCGGGGGGAAGTCTGCCTCCGCGCCCGCGAGATCGAAGCCCACGACGCCGCGGCCCTTGTAGGCGACGGCGAGCTCCGCCATCTGGTACGACGACTCCGCCGAGATGTTGCGGATTCCGCAGAGAATGACGTTGGATTTGACGCCGTAGGTTTCGCGCGCGCGGCGCAGACCGGCGAGCACCGCCTCGACCACGCGCGTGAGCTTCAAACCGCGCCGCGTGTGCAGCATGGGCGCGTAGCGCACCTCCATGTAGAGCACGTTCTCGCGGTGCGCGTCTTCGGCGAGTTCGAAGGCAATGCGCTCGAGCGCTTCCTCGGTCTGCATCACGCGCAGGGTGATGTCGAAGCCGCGCAGATATTCGACGAGCGAGCCGAACTGATTGCCGCAGCCGATGGCGGCGCGAAGTCCCACTTCGTCGTTCGCAGGGAGGTCGATGCGCTCTTCACGCGCTAGGTCGAGAATGGTTTGCAGGCGGAGCGAGCCGTCGAGGTGGACGTGCAGATCCGTCTTCGGAAGCGCCTGAAATGCCTCGAACGGTACGCCCGAGGAGCCCTCGTTCGCGGCGTCGTCGGGAGTCATGAGTGAGTGTAGCACGCGGCGGCTTCACGGCACTTACGGAAGTGCGGCGGTGCGGGCGCGGCCGCGCCGCAAACACGGCTAGTCGGAGGCGGGGCGCGCCGCGGCTTGCGACGTGCGCCTTCGGCCGGCGAACACGACTCCGCCCGCCGCCGCGACGAGCGCGGCGAGGTACGCAACGCCGGGAACGCCGTCGTCGTCGGCGCCGCGCGCCGCGCGCTCGAACGCGTCGCGCAGCGCCACGTCGTCGTGCGCGCCGACGAGCATCGCGCTACCGACGAACGTCGTCGGCAGTCCCTGCAGCATCCCCGAATCTCTCAAGATGCTCTCGACTCCGCGCAGCCGCTCTTCCGTCTTCGGCGACGCAAGGCACTCTTCGAAGCGTTTCACGTCGAGTCCGAGCGATTTCGCCGCTCCGGCGAGCGCGGACTCGTCGAGCGCCTCGAGCTCGAAGAGCACGTCCGCCATGCGATCGCCCGCGCGCTGTGAGTCGGCGCAGAGATGCGCTTTCGCGGCGCCGCGCGCTTGGGGGTGCGATTCGAGCGGCAAATCGAGCCGGACGAAGTTCACGCGCGCGCCGTACTCGTCGACGACCTTCTTCAAGGTGGGATGAAACAGCCTACAGAAGGGGCACTCGAAATCGACGAACTCGACGACGTTGATTTTCCCCGCGACGTGACGCTCGCGCACGCCGGCCGGAAGCGCGCCCGCGGGACGCAAGAAGGGCCAGGTCATCGGCGCCGCCACGGCGAGCGCACCGAGGGCCGCCCAGGCCCACGAGCGGAGCGGACCGCTCGGCGACTCCGCGTGCTCGTCGCGCAGCCGCCCGATGACGAGGGCGAGGCCTGCCGCGCCGGCGACGATGGCCGACACGTCCGCGACCATGCAGAGCCAGCAGAACGCCCGGACGACCAGCGCCTGAACGACGATGAGCGCGCCGCCGAGGACC
>DASUTR010000185.1:0-2973 GCA_036374535.1 Polyangiaceae bacterium | reverse complement strand
CGACGTACCCCGTTTCCCCGTCGAACACCGGCGCCACGAGCCCACCCGCCGGAGCCCCCGCGGCTCCCGCCATCCCAGCGGCACCGCTCGTCCCCGCGGCGGCCGTGCCGCCGTTACCCGACATGCCGCCGTTCGCTTCGCCGCCCTCGGTCGTGCTGCCCGCGCTACCGCCCGTTTCCGCGCCCGCACCGCTCGCTCCTAGGCCGCTCGCTCCGGCCCTCTCATTTCCGCCCGCGTTTCCGACGCCTCCGGTCGTCGCCGAACCTGCCGACGCGCCTCCGCTCGCCACGTTGCCGGGAACACCTGCGGCGCCGCCTCGTTCGTCGGGTGCCGTTCCGCTTCGTTCGCACGCGAGCGCAAGGACCCCGAGCACGAAGAGCCACGGGCGGCGCGTTTTGCGGCGAATCATGGGCGTATGAACCTCGAGCCACGCGCTTCGGCTCACGACGACGGCACGCCTGCCACGAAGTATCAAACGTGACGCAGGACATTCGTCACCTCGCGCGATTCGGACGGGCTTGCTTCACGCGTATCGACGGGCTTGCTTCACGCGATTCATCGACGGCTTGAATCTTGCTCGAGGCGTAGCCGTGAGGTGAACGTCATGGCGCGTCGTGGTTGGGCTTTGGTACCGAGCATGTTGGTGGTGGTTCTAGGTTGTGGCGGAAAGCTGGAGCGAGACGACGTTTCCGCGACGCAGGAAGGGACGACCGAGTCCTGCACGACGGTGACGACGAGCAGCGGCTTCTGGACACAGCCGCTCGACCGTCAGGGAGGAGTGTTCCACGTCACCTTCGATGCGATTCCGAGTGCCGCGCGGAGCGACGCGGTCGTCGGGCTCGCGCTCGGACCAGCCGATTGGTACACCGATTTGGCCGCAATCGTTCGTTTCAATCCGAACGGTTTCATCGACGCACGGAACGGCGGCGCCTACGCCGCATCGAGCCCGATCCCCTACGCGGCCAACGTCTGGCGACGCTTCTTCCTCTCCGTCGATTTGATCAACCGCAGGTACTCGGCGAGCGTCGACGGTCAGGAGCTCGCCCGGGACTTTGCCTTCCGCACCGAGCACGCTGACGCCCTGGCGCTCGACGGTCTCGTCTCGAAGGTCGAGTCTGGTGGGGCGCTCAGCGTGTGCAACGTACAAATTCAGACGCTGCTCGCGTGTGACTCCGTGACGCCCACGCAGGGTTTCGTCAACACGAGCCTGCCCGTGTCGAGCTCGGCGTTCACCGCGCACTTCATCGCGGTCCCGCGCGCTGCCAACATGGATGGCGTCATGGGCATCTCGGCGGGCCCCGCCGCGGCGTTCAACGACCTCGCCGCGGCGGTTCGGTTCGGTCCGGGTGGCACCATCGACGTTCGCAACGGTTCGACTTACTCCGTCCTCGAGCCTATCCCGTACATTGCGAACGCCTTCTATTCCTTCCTCATGGTCGCGGACGTGCAAGCGCACACGTATTCGGTCCTCGCGGGGCACACGGGGGCGCGCGCAACGAATCTGGCGTTTCGACCGCAGCAAGCGAGCGTCGCTTCGCTCGGGAACTTCGCAAAAATCGTCGAATCGTCATCGGCCGGCACGCTCGCGGTGTGTCCTCTCGACGGCGGCGGCGCGCAGGGTGCCGCCTGGATCCACGATGCCGAGCGCTACGCCTACCGTCGGTACTCGCTCGCGGTTTCGAACGACCGGCTGCTGCTCTCCGACGACCATCGCACGCTCGTGCTCGACGCTGCGGGCGCCGTGACGCGCGAGATTCCGTACGGCGGCGCGACATCGGTCACCGACGCCGCCGGAAACCTCTATCTCTTCGGAGAATTCACGGGCTCGTACGACGGCGGCACCGGGCCCGTCGTTCCGACGCCAGGCGGCGGGCGCGTGTACGTCTCGAAATACGACGCCAACCTGAACCCCATCTACACCCGCGTCAACGGCACGACTCCGGAAGTGAGGCTCTCGTCGCCGAGCGCCGACGCGCAGGGACAGGTGGCCTTCGTCTTGCGAGATCACGCCACGTCCGCCTCCACCGCCGTCGTGCTCTATCCATCCGGCGAGACCCGCTACAGCACCGACTACCCGGTCACGGCCGTCGCGCTCGACGCGAGCGGCGACGCCGTCATCGGAAGCGGGGCACCCGGCACGATCACCGTCTCGAAGCTCGACTCCTTCGGCGGCTCGCTCTGGACCCGGAGCTTCCCGACGGACGGCGCGTCACTCACGGGCGTCCTCGTCGACAGTCTCGGGAACGCCGTGTTTTGGGGCGAAATCAACGGCAGCATGGACTTCGACGGCTATCAGTTCATCGCGCGTTCTTCGGAGAACGGCAGCCTGGGTTACATCGGTGTGCTCGCCGCCGACGGCACGCCCCGCTTCGTTCGCGCGACGTCCGTAAACTCCATAACGAGCGCCGTCGCCGGTCCCTCCGGCAGCGTCATCGTCGCCGGTATGCGTGTGAATCCCGATCGCTGGGAGCTGAACCACTTCAACGCGAGCGGACACCTGACGAAGCTCGTTGCCGGCGACGATCTCCTGCCCGCCTTGTTCCTCGGCGGCTCGGGTCACGCGGCAGTCGACACGACGGGCTCCGTGTACTGGCAGTTTTTCCCGCGTTACGGCGACGTGGGGTTCAACTACCTCGCGAAGCTCTTGCCGTTCTGACGAGCGCCCGCCGCCCGGCGGCGCAGATCATTTGCCAGGCGGTATCGGAAGGCCGATCGCCGGCGCAACCAACCCAACGCCACGAGCGACGCAAGCCACCATGTATTCGCATTCCGGCTCGGCGTTGCGGTGCGGCAGCCGCAACCGGCATCCTCCGCGAACTCGCCTTGCGGTATGGCACCTGGTCCGGGATTCGTCCCCGCAGCGCCAGCGACGGCAGTCGCTCCACCCGAGCCAGACGAGGACGCTCCCGCCGCGCCCGCAATGCCTGCGCCCGCCGCGCCTGCGATGGACGCGCCCCCAAGCCCGCCAACGCC
>DASUTR010000184.1:0-3269 GCA_036374535.1 Polyangiaceae bacterium | reverse complement strand
AACCGAACGGCGAGGAACGCGAACAGCGGATAGAGGGCGATCGCGTCCTGCACCTGGACGAACGTGACCCCCCAGATCGCGGTGACGCCGACGAGGGCGAGGAGTGGCGCACGCCGGGTCACCGCCCGGATTCTCTACGCTGATCCCGGATGACCGTGACCGACACCCTCGGACGGCCCGTCCGTGATCTCCGGATCTCGGTTACCGACCGCTGCAACTTCCGCTGCGTGTACTGCATGCCGAAAGAGGTGTTCGGGCACGACTACCGCTTCCTGCCTCGTCGCGAGCTCCTCACGTTCGAGGAGATCGAGCGCGTCGCGCGCGTGTTCGTCGACCTCGGCGTGCAGAAGCTCCGGATCACGGGCGGCGAGCCGCTCCTCCGCCGCGACCTGGAAGTGCTCGTCGGCCGGCTTACGGCGCTCGGCGATGACCTCGACGTCACGCTGACGACCAACGCGGCCCTGCTCGCCCAGAAGGCGCGCGCGCTCGCCGACGCGGGGCTCTCGCGGATCACCGTCAGCCTCGACTCGCTCGACGACGAGGTCTTCCGCGCGATGAACGACGTCGACTTCCCGGTGGCGCGCGTGCTCGCCGGCATCGACGCGGCGGCGGACGCCGGTCTCCCCGTGAAGGTCAACGTCGTCGTCAAGCGCGGACTGAACGAGTCGTCGATCCTCGACATCGCGCGCCGCTTCCGCGGCACGGGGCACGCGGTCCGGTTCATCGAGTTCATGGACGTCGGCGCGACGAACGGCTGGCGGCTCGACGACGTCGTTCCGGCCGCGGAGATCGTCTCGACGATCGGCGCCGAGTTCCCGCTCGAGCCGGTGCAGGCCGCGTACCGCGGCGAGGTCGCCGAGCGCTACCGGTACCTGGACGGCGCGGGCGAGATCGGTGTCATCGCGTCCGTGACGCAACCTTTCTGCGGCGACTGCACACGCGCGCGCATCTCGGCCGACGGCAAGCTCTACACGTGCCTCTTCGCCGTCCGCGGGCACGACCTCCGGGCGTTGCTGCGCTCGGATACGAGCGACCAGCTGGAGGAGACGATCCGGGCCGTGTGGACACGTCGCGCGGATCGCTACTCCGAGATCCGCACCGGCGAGACCTCGGCGCTCCGCAAGGTCGAGATGTCGTACATCGGCGGCTAGCTCCTCGGATTGGGCGTTTCGCGCCCTTTTCGCATGAGGAATGCTCGCGCTGAGCACCTCGTTAGAATTGAGTCGTCGTGTCGAGCCTCGTCGCCGAGACATCGCGGCGCCTGCCACGCGGCTGGGCGCATCTGGCCTTCCAGTTCGTGATCTGGATCGGCTTCTACGTGGCCTACCAGGTGGCGCGCGGCGCAGCCGATCGCAGCGTCACGGACGCGTTTCACAACGGCGAGTGGATCCTGCGCCAGCAGCAGGCCCTGGGGGCGCTGTTCGAGCCCGCGGTCCAGCGGTTCGTCGACGGATCGTCGGTGCTGGTCCTTCTGACGTCGTACACGTACTGGCTCTCACAGTTCGCAGTCGTCGGCGCCACGCTCCTCTGGATCTACTTCAAGCACCAGGAGCGCTTCGCCGGCTTCCGCAACTGGCTGATCGTCGCGAACCTCGTCGGGCTCGTCGGCTACATCCTCGTGCCGACTGCGCCGCCGCGGATGTTCCCGGAATGGGGCTTCGTGGACACGCTCGGCCAGTTCTCGTCCATCAACCACGACAGCGGCCTCATCTCGTTCGCGTCGAACCCCTACGCGGCGATGCCGAGCCTCCACTCGATGGACGCGCTCATCGTCGGCATCGTCATGTTCGGCGTCGTTCGCTCGAAGCTCGCGAAGGCGCTGTGGCTCGCGTGGCCGGCGTGGGTCGGATTCGCGGTCATCTCGACCGGCAACCACTACTGGCTCGACGTCGTCGCGGGCTTCGTGCTCGCGCTCGTGACGGGCTGGGCGCTCCGGCGCGTCCATACGCTGCGAACGCAGCGCGCATGACGGACGAGCGACCGGCCTCCGAGCCGGCTCGCGTCAGCCAACTGGATCGGGTCAAGCAGGAGTACACGGCCGCTGCGCGGGAGATCCTCGTGCGCTCGATGCGCGGGGTCGCCAAGACCAAGCTGACCCCGGACATGCTCACGCTCGCCGGCGTCTCGCTGTGCGTCGCGGGGGCCGTGCTCGTCGGTTTCGAAGAGCGCAACGAGATGCTCTACTTCTGGCTCGGCGGGGCGCTGTTCGTGATCGGCTCGGTCGCGGACATCCTCGACGGAGCGCTCGCGCGTGCGGCCAGCAAGGGGACCGTCTTCGGCGCGTTCCTCGACTCGACGTTCGATCGGCTCGGCGAGGCGGCCATGCTCACGGCCATCGGGCTCGTCTTCATGCGCGAAGGGAACGAGGTCGCGCTCGTCGCGACCTTCGCCGCGGTGATCGGCTCCTTCCTCGTCTCGTACACCCGCGCGAAGGCTGAGGCGCTCGGGCTCCGCGGCGATGTCGGCTTCGGCTCGCGCGTGGAGCGGGTCGTGCTCATCTCCGTCGGGCTCGGTCTCGCGCCGTGGGGACTGCTGCAGTGGCCGATCTACCTCCTGGCCGCGATGGCCTGGGTCACCGTGTTTCAGCGCATGCTCTTCGTGCGTCGCCAGCTGCGGGAGCTGGCCGAGCAGACCCCAGGTGTCGTAATCGACTGAGCGGGTATCCCCTTCGAAGCGATCCGAAGGAGGTGAGCGCTCGTGGCGACGACGAAGCAGGTTCAGGCCGCCAAGCGCAACATCCAGAAGGCCCAGAGGGCCGCGAAGAGCAAGCGAACGATCGCCCATCTCCCCGAAGCAACGCGACGCGATCTCGGGAAGCAGGCGGCGAAGGCACGTCAGCGTGGAGGTCGCGCCGGCCACGCGCTCGAGGACCGCACGCGCGAGCAGCTCTACGAGCTCGCGAAGAAGCGGAACATCCGCGGGCGCTCGAAGATGGGCAAGTGGGATCTGATCCGCGCGCTCCGCAGCTAGCACAGCTCGACCGAATGCGGTAGAGTGCTAGCACTTTGTCTGCTAGCAAATCGAACCGAGCGGGCATTCTGGTTAGGATGCCCGCTCCATTGAAGGGCGCACTCGTACGCGAAGCGGCCCGGCGAGCGTCCAATGTCAATGACATCGCCGTCGGTATCCTGGCTGAGGGGCTCGGCATCTCGTTCACGCCGACCGGCCGCCGCCGCAAAGTGCTAGCAGGCTCCAGCCCCGTCCTTCTCCTGCGCGTGCCGCAGGAGCTGAAGGACGAGATCCATGCGGAGGCGTCGCGGCGCGACTCC
>DASUTR010000183.1:0-5358 GCA_036374535.1 Polyangiaceae bacterium | reverse complement strand
GCATGGCGTGCCTTGCTGGCTTTGGCCCCGAAGCGTTCGACCCAGGCGCGCTTCTCCGCGATCGACGCTTCCGCGCGCGCGACCTCGATTTCCTTCTGGGCGCGAAGCTCCGCTTTTTGACGAACGAACGCGGTGTAGTTGCCCGTGAACAGACTGACGGTGCCGTAATCGACGTCGAGGACGTGCGTCGCGACGTTGTCGAGGAATCGCTGATCGTGCGAGATGACGACGGCGCAGCCGCGGTAGTTCGCGAGGAACTTTTCGAGCCAGCGGATCGACAGGATGTCGAGGTGGTTGGTCGGCTCGTCCAGAAGCAGCACGTCGGGACCGCCGAGAAGCACCTGCGCCAAGAGCACGCGCAGCTTGAAGCCGCCGGAAAGCGTCGCGAGCGGATTGCCGTGGAGCGGCACCGGAATACCGAGACCCTCGAGCACGTGGCTCGCTCGCGCCTCGAGCGTGTAGCCGTCGTGCATGGCGATGCGATCCTCGAGCTCGGCGAGTCTTTCCGGGTTCGGCGCGCCTGCCGCGGCGAGGGCGCGCTGTTCCGCGAGCGCGCTCGTCACGAGCTCGTCGCCCGCCATCGCGACGTCGATGATGCGCTGCTCGTCCGCGAGGAAGCGGTCCTGACGGAGCACGCCCACGCGCGCCGATTTCGCCAGCAGCACGGCGCCGTCACTCGCCGGCTCGTCGCCCGCCAGAATGCGGAGAAAGGTCGTCTTACCGGAGCCGTTGGCTCCCACGAGACCGTAGCGACAACCGGTGACCAGCTGGTGCGACACCGCGTCGAACAGCGTGCGAGCGCCGAACGATTTGCCGAGGTTCGTGATCCCGATCATGAAGCGGGCACGGGGTTAGCACCGCTTCGCGAAAAATGCCGCATCCGTTCGCATCTCGTACGGGTTCGCAGAGAAGCCGGGCTTCGAGGGGGGATGTCGCAGACCATGCCGCACCGCTGCTCGACCGCATCGCCCGGGTGCGACCAGTGTTGTCCGAGCGGCGAAACGTCAGCGACGGGGGTATCGGAGAGATCAACCGTCGCTCGCTTCCGCGAGCCGCCGCGCGCCGCCGCAGTGGCAAGCTGCAATCGTGCCACAGTAGCGCCGCGCAGAGCCGTGACATCGCGTCGCTAACGCGCCGAAAATCCAGCTGAACCGGCTGGCATGGCGCGTGCTTCCCATAAGCCGACGGGGTTCCCATGACAGGAAAAAACGTAGCGTTGACCGTCTTCGGATGCAGCGATGTAGGCCGGGTACGCAAGGCCAACGAGGACGCGTTCGTGATAGCCGATCTCAAGCAAGCCCTTTCGACGTACGCGACGCCGCAGCCGCTCGCTCTGGAGGTCGGAAGCCACGGGATCCTGCTCGCGGTTTCCGATGGCATGGGCGGAGAGCAAGCCGGCGAAGTGGCGAGCGCTCTCACGCTTCAGTCGTTGAGCAGCGAGCTTCCCTCGGTGCAGGGTGGCAGCGTCGAGGCGGCGCTGACGGCTAGCGTCGAAAACGCCAACCGCAAAGTGTGGGACGTTGCCGTCGATACGAACCGAAAGGGAATGGGGGCGACCCTTACCGCCGTGCTCATTCACGGACACCGCGCCTACGTCGCGGAGGTCGGAGATTCGCGCGCGTACGTCTTGCGCGGCTCGCGCTTGTGCCAGGTGACGCACGATCAGAGCTACGCCCAAGTCCTCTTCGATGCGGGAACGCTGACGCGCGAAGAGCTCCGGTCTTTCCGTTACAAGAACGTCATCATGCAAGCGATGGGGACGAGAGCCGACGTGGTGGTCGCGCTGAACCGATTCACACTGCGGAGGGGAGACCGCCTGCTGCTCTGCTCCGACGGCCTCACGACCAAGGTTCAGGACGAAGAGCTCCGGCGGGTGTTGCTGTCGACGCCGAACCTCGATACGGCGTGCAAGATGCTCGTCGAGCTCGCGAACGAGCGGGGCGGCGAGGACAACATCACCGTCGTCATCGCGCAAATGACCGGCGAAGACTTGCCGGCGCTAACGGGCGAGGAGCGCGTGTCGCTCGAGACGATCCAAGCGTTCACGGCTCCGCTACCGCGCCTCAATCGCGCCGCGCGTTGACCCCTCGCGAGGTCACGCGCTGCGGCGTCGAGGCAGACGCCTCTGCCCCGCTGGTGCGGCTTTGTTGCCGCCGGAGACCGGCCGTTGCTGGCGCGCTTGCTGCTCGTTGCCGTCGCGATCGGCCGGACTTCGAGCATCTCCGCGTTCAGTGTCCGCCTCGGGGCGGCGGACTCCAACGGAAGGGTTCGTCAATCGGCCTGCGCGCGGCGCAAGTTTCTTCGATGCCATGACCCGCCCACATGCAGGACTCGTACCATTACGGATTCTGGCGATGGCGCCGCGCGCGTTTTTTTGCTTCGGGCACGATGGTCTCGCCGCGGCCCAGCATGGCCACGAGCTCGGCGATCTTCTTCGCGCGACCGGCCGCGGTCTTCATGTTGTTGGTGCGAAATGCGAGCGCGAACAGATTCGTACGCCCGAGCGTCGCGAGCTTCTTCCGCGCTCGTGGATTCGCTCGGATCGCGGCGCGAAGATCGGCTGGTAAGGACGCCGCCGTGGCGCTGCGCATGGGCGCATAGGCCGCGTCCCAGCGACCGTCGGCCTTGGCGGCATCGACCTGACGTTGTCCGTGCGGTGTCATTCGCCCGGCGGCGGACAAGCGCGCAACGTTGTCCCGGTTGATCTGGCTCCAAATGCTCTTCGCCCTGCGGGGAGTGAAGCGCTGCAAGAACGACGATTCATCGAGACCCTTTCGAATCCCATCGATCCAGCCCCAACACAGCGCCACGTCGATCGCCTGCGCATTCGTGACGGTCGGTACACCCGAGTCTTTCTTGTAGATCCGGAGCCAGAGCTCCGTTTCGCGCGCGTGGTTCTTCGACAACCATTTTTCGAACGCGGCTTCGCTCCGGAAGCTCTTGATCTTGTTCTTGTCGGGAACGACGGTCGCCATGCGTCGAGCCTAGGCTACCACTCGAGGAGCCACGGTGGCTCGATGTGCTCGACGAGTCGAACGAGCGCCACTTGGCAGCCCGTCCGGATCCAGGTGTGATTCGGAGCATGGCACCGAACGCGACGCTTTACCGACTCGAGATCGACCTTTCGGACGTCGATCGCTCGACGTACGCGCTGCTCGAGCTTCGTCCGGCTCGGCATCCGTCCGAGAGCATGCGCTACCTCGTGACGCGAACGCTCGCGTATTGTCTGTCGTACGAGGAGGGCATCGCGTTCAGCAAGGGGGGCCTTTCGTCGACGGACGAGCCGCCGGTGCTCGTTCGCGATCCTCTGGGGATCCTCGTCGCGTGGATCGACGTCGGGACGCCCTCGGCGGAGCGGGTGCACAAGGCCAGCAAGGCCGCTCGGCGCGTCGAAATCTACGGCGCGTCGGAGCTCGACGACCTGCGCGCCGAGGCTTCGGCCGGCCGCATCCACCGCGCTTCCGACATCGACGTGTGGACGTTCGCGGTGAGTTTCTTGGACGCCCTCGAGGCGCGGTTCGAGCGCAATCTCACGCTCGCGCTCGTTCGTACGGAGGGACAACTCTACGTGACCGTGGCCGGCGCGACGCTCGAGGGCGAGCTCCAGCACTCGAAGCTCTTAACCGAGAGCTCGACCGGCAGGACGCGCCCGTCGTGAATTTCTTCGAAATCAAGACGCCGCGAGACATGCTGGCCAAGGCAGGACGGGAGCACGCACGCCTCGTTCACTGCATCGACATCGACCACGTCTTCAACTTCTTCGTCACCGCGTATCACGTGTGCGACTACGTGAGGGTCTGTCATCCCCAGCTGCAGTCGGCCGTCAACGTGCTCGTCACGGACGAGGACATCGCCGCCTGTCGAGCTCTGGCAGCCAACGCGAAGCATTTGCGCGTTACGAAGCTCGTGCAGCCGTCGAGTCGAATCGTTTCGAACGGCCCCGGCAAGATGGGCGAGGCGGCGTCCGGCGACGGCGACACGTGGCAGATCGAAATCGGCAACCGCACCGCCGATGTCCGGGAGATAGCGAAGCGCGTCATGGACAAGCTCGACGGCTTTTTCGCGAAGCACTCGCTCTGAGGCCCCCCGCAGCGGTCGGCGCTGTGGCTGCTCGGCGCGGGGGGCCAGCCGCGGGCCGGCGCTAGCGACCCTTTTTCGCGCCGGCGCTTCCCTGCTGCGAGACCTTCGCCGCCGCGGCGGCCTTCTTCTGGTTCTTGTCGCTCGTGTCTTGCTTCTTCGCTTTTGCTTTCGCCTTCGGAGACTTGTCGCCCATGAAATTGCCGCCTTCTGTTGGAAGCGCGCATCGTCGAGCGTGCCCACGGCCGAGTCCATCCAAATCGTCGAATTCGTTCGGCGCGTCGGGTAGCGACGCCGAGCACCGTCACGCGAGCGTCTTGGGTGGCCTCGGGCTAGAGTGAGCCGGCATCATGAAGACCTGCGAGTGGGCCGGCGCTTCCATGGAGCAACGCTCACATCCCTGGACCGACGTCGAGGGTCATCCGGACTTCCGCTACTACGATTTGACGGCCCAGCCCGAGCACATCCGAACCTCGCTCGAGGACCTGCGGAGCTGGCAAAAGTACCCCGCGGTCGAAGCATTCTACGCGCTCCTCGAGCGGCTCAACCACCCGGAGTCGGCGCTCGAATCGAACGACTGCGCGTTCGACGGGCCGGACAAGAACGAGGATGCTTCGGTGCGGAAAGCCATGCAGTGCTCGGGACGCTTGATGGTGCTGTTCCGTTCGCTCGCCAAAAATACCGATCCGACGCGCGTCGACGCGCTCAAGAACCAACTCCACCTGGACTTGGCTGCCGCCGATCCTTCGTTTCGATGGGGCGTCGTCGGGACCACGGTGGTGCCGGTGCGTTACCTCGCGCTGCCCGAGAGCGGACAGCAACAGCTCGGTTCGCAGCTGATGATTTCCTTCTGGGCGTGGGGCGACTCGGAGGCCGACACGATGGTGAACCTCGGACGGGTGTTCAAGAACCTGTCTCGAGCGCTGAGGCTGGCTTCTGCGCGACCGGATTAGGGAAACTCACGGTCGCGTCGGTGGACCGTACAGCGTCGGGCGAAAGCTCGCGTAGCCGACGCGCACGGCGAAGGTTTGGACGGTCTCGTAGTTCGCGTCGAGCTCGACGAGCTTTCCGGCGGTGGCGTAGGTGACGAGGGTGTTACCGCCCGGGAGGCGCTGTACGTCGCCGAGGTTCTGGCTTTTTTCGCCGCCCGCATGGTCTTCGACGAGCGTGGCCGTAAACGAGCTCGGCGTCGCGTTCAGTCGAAATTCGAGCACGCGCGAGACCTCGGAATAGGTGTTGTTGAAGAGGACGAACGTACCGTCTTCGAGCAGGTGATGGCCG
>DASUTR010000182.1:0-2546 GCA_036374535.1 Polyangiaceae bacterium | reverse complement strand
CCGTTCTTCGACGACGAGGGCGTCGGGCTCGGACTGCGCGCGTCGATTCCGTTCGTGAGGAACGGTCCCATCCCGCAGATCAACAACAACGTCGGCATCAGCTTCGGCGGCGACTTCGTGTTTTTCGACGCGGATTTCGGCTGCCGCAACGACGGCAACGCGCTCCTCGGCGACGACTGCAGCGGCTCGAACCTCTGGCTGCCCGTCACCTTCCAGTGGAATTTCTTCTTCACGAAAGTGGTGAGCGCCTTCTTCGAACCCGGGCTCGCCATCTCGTACTGGCAGCGCGACTGGATCGACGATTGTGGCGGGGATCCCTGCGAGCGGAACGCCTCCGACCTCGACCTCGCCGAGTTCGTCGTATTCTTCGGCGGCCGCTTCCTGTTCACGGAGCGCGCCGGCATGACGGTACGCATCGGCTGGCCCTACGTATCGGTCGGCGGTAGCTTCCTCCTCTAGCGATGGATAACGACCGTCCCGCGTCGAGCAACATCGCGACGACCCTCTTTCGAGAGGTGCGCCGGCGAATCCTCTCGGGCGAGCTCGCTCCGGGTGAACGCCTACCGGGCGAGCGTGAGCTCGCCGCCGAGCACCGCACCAATCGCAACACGCTGCGCGAAGCGGTGCGGCGACTCGAGCAGGCGCGGCTCGTCACGGTGCGACACGGTCACGGCGTCACCGTCGCGGATTTTCGCAAGACCGGCACGCTCGAGCTCCTCGCGCCGTTCCTCGAGTCCGCGCCGGACCTCGGTGAAAGCGTGCACCTGCTCGAAGACATCCTACCGGCGCGCCTGCTCGTGCTCGAGTTCGCGACCCGGCTCGCGGCCGAGCGCGCGGACAAGGACGACATCGCGCGCTTGCGTGACATCACCGACCTGCTCATCGCCGCCTTCGAGCGCGGGGATCCGACGCTCATCGCGCACGGGTTCCAGCGCTGGCTCGACGGGCTCGTCGACGCGGGCCACTCGGTGGCCGTGCGCTGGATCGCGAACCCGTTCCTCGAAGCATACCGCGAGCTCATGGATCGCTTTCCCGGCCTCTGGGTGCTCGAGCCCACGTTTCCGCAGTACCTTCGTGATTTCACCGGCGCCCTCGAGAGCGGCGACACCGAGCGCGCGATCACGCTCACGCGCGCCTATTACCAGCGCGTCGACCGCGCGTTCATGCAAGCGCTCGCGCTCGTCATGAGCAGCAAGAAGAGCGCGCCGGTGACATCCGAAGAGCCGGTACCGGAAGACAAACGGCACTAGCCGCTCCGACCTACAGCGAGACGCCGAGGTCCCGGGCGGCCCGGTCGAGCCACGCGCGCATGCGGCGCGGCGCGCGCTCGCGCCAACCGATGAGCGGCGGGAGCGGCGCGGTCGAGCGTGTCGACCAGTAGAGGATCGGCCCGGGTTCGCGCGCGCGCGCGGCGGCGAGAAAGCCGCTCACGACCTTCGCGCTGTACGTCGTGTCGAGCTCGAACAAGCCGAGCCCGCCGAAGAGCTCGATGGCGGCGAGCCCCGCGGGCGTCGGACGCCCGTAGCCGCGGCCGAGATAGCGCCCGGTCACCTCGAGGAACGGCGCGAGCTCGCGCGCTTCGACGGCGGCGCTCGCGTCGCCGGCGCGCGCGGCAAGCAGTCGCGAGGTGCTCGCGGCGAGCGACAGGATGCGAAAGCGGCTCGTGACGGGCCAGGGCGTGACGCGCACGGCGACGACGCGCGGTGGGCTCCGAAACCCGACGCCCGCGCGCGCGGCCAACGAAAAGCCGAGCAAGAGTCCCGCCGCCGTCGCGTTCGAGCCGACGCCCACGAAGACGGAGCGAGGCGCGGGCAGCGCGCCCGCCGCGATCTGCGCGGCGAGCTCGAATCCCGCGAGCACGTAGCCGACAGCGCCGAGCGGCGTCGCTCCGCCGGGTTGCATGACGAGCGCGCGGCGCTCGGGCCGCCGCGCTTCGAGCATGAGCGCGGCGATGCGAAAGGGCAGCGTGGACCAGTGCGCCACGTCCGTCACGTGCGCGGCGCGCGACACCGTCGCCGCGAGACCGAGCACCGCGGCGCGCGACGCCGGCTGCGGGAAGAGCGCGACGTCCGCCGAAAGACCGACGCGCGGAGCGTGGAGCACCGTCGCGAGGGCGTGATTCGAGCCGTACGCGCCCGTCGCGACGATGCGCGGCAGGCCGAGCGCGAGCGCCTCGCCGAAGAGCACGTCGAGCGTGCGCACCTTGTTCCCGCCGTAGACGGGGGACGAGAGGTCGTCACGCTTGACGAAGAGCTCGACGCCGGGGCAACCGAGCTCCCGCGCGACCTCGGCGAGCGGTTCGACGGGCGTCGGCCACGCGCCGATCCCGGCCGTGCGCAGGCGCGCGTCGAGGCGCGGAAAACGAGCGAGCACGGCGGAGGAAAGCGACACTGGAACGGTCCTCTGCGTCCATGATACTCGGGTCGTCATGGCGCTCGCGCTCGCGGAAGTGACGGCTCTGCTCGAAAAGCTCGCGCCGCTCGAGCACGCCGAGAGCTGGGACAACGTGGGCCTCTTGCTCGAGCCCGAGCACGACCGGAAAGCCG
>DASUTR010000181.1:0-2599 GCA_036374535.1 Polyangiaceae bacterium | reverse complement strand
GTGAGCGATGCCGCCGTCGGCGAACAAGAGGAGGTCCGTCGTGCCGCCGCCGATGTCGATGACGGCGACGCCGATTTCCTTCTCGTCTTCGCTGAGCACGGCGTCGGCGCTCGCGAGCGGCTCGAGGACGATGTCGGCCACGTTGAGGTCGCAGCGTTCGACGCACCGCACGACGTTCTGGATGCAGCTCGTCGCCGCGGTCACGAGGTTCACGCGCACCTGCAGGCGCACGCCGCTCATGCCGATGGGGTCGATGATGCCGTCCTGGTTGTCGACCACGTACTCGCGCGGGAGCGCGTGGAGGATCATGCGGTCGGCATCGACGGGAATCGCGCGCGCGCCTTCGAGGACGCGCTCGAGATCGGCGCGGGTGACTTCGCGGCCGCTGATGGCGCACACGCCGTCGGAAACCTGGCAGCGGATGTGGCTGCCGGCGACGCCGACGTACACGGATTCGATCTCGACGCCGGCCATCGTCTGCGCGGCTTCGATGGCTTCGCGGACGCTCCTGACCGTTTGGTCGATGTTCGAGACGACGCCCTTGCGCAGGCCGCGACAAGGGACGTTGCCGACGCCGAGGATGGTGATGCCGTCCTGATCGACTTCGCCGACGACCGCGCTCACCTTGGTGGTGCCGAGGTCGAGGCCCACGACGATGCCGGAGGCGGGCGCGTTCGAGTTGTCGTAGCTGTCCATGGCTGCTTTCACCGGGATGCGAGGCTCGGCCGACCCTGCCCGACCGGTCCGTTCTTGGCCAACTTTCCGCAAACGAAAACGGGTGGTTGACCGAGGTTTCGGAGGCGGTCCATGGGCCGGCGCCTCACTTCATCCGAACGACCACCCGCTCAGGGTGCGCGTCGTTGTCGAGAAACACGATTCCGGGCGTCCGATTCTTGGCTCGAAGCTCGCCCATGACCTCGCTCGCCATGGCGAGTTTCCGCGCGTAGGGCGGCAGGCCGAGCGCGAGCGTGATGCCCGCCTTGCCGATGGTGAGCGTCGCGTGGCCCGCGGAGTCGAGATGGAGCTCTTCGGGCGGGTAAACGCGGGAGAGCTTGAGCTCCTGATACTTTTCGAGGATGCCGACGGCGGTGCGGATGCGTTCGAGGGCGCCCGCCCGGTCTCGGCCGAGATCGCTCGCGCCGATGCCCGTCACCACGGGAAAGTCGGTCGGGTCGTCGGGTTTGATCTCTTTGAACGGCTCGCCCTCTTTCGTGACGAGGAAGAGGCGTTCGCCGAGCGCGGCGACCGCGGCCGCCTTGCGTTCGCTGAGCTCCACCTTGAGGGTGTTCGGGAGCTCTCGCGTGACCTTGACGGACGCGATCCAGGGATTTTTGAGCAGTTTGTCTTCGGTGGCCCGGGTGTCGAAACCGAAGAGGTTCTTGCCGATTTCGATGCCGCCCTGCTCGACGACGTCGCCCTGCGTGAGACGCGAGTTACCCGTGAGCGCCACGTTCTTGATCCCGAAGCGCGGGGTCGTCATGGCGTAGCGGTGGACGCTCCAGGCGACGGCGGTGGAGGCGCCGACCACCACGGTGAGCCCGGCGAGCAGGCGGAGCGCCGTCGCGAGCTTCGTGACGAACGGGCTGTCTTCGCCGGTTTTTTTGGGTTTGGGGCGATTCGAGCGTCGCTTGTTCGCGACCACACCGGCAGGGGTCGGGCTGTCCGAGATGTCGAAGAGCTCGGGGGGGGCGCTCACCGTTGCGCCATGGACGCTCGCGCGCGAGGACTTCAAGGGCCTTGGCTCTTCCCTGCCCGAGCGCGCATCGCATTGGCAACGTTTGGGAGAATTTTGTTGATGTCGCCGGCGCCGAGCGCAATGACGACGTCCCCCGGCTCTGCGATGCTCGCGATCTGGTCGGCGAGGGCGGTTCGGTCGGCGACGTAGCTCGCGGCGTGGTGGCCGTGCTCGGAGACGGCTTGGGCGAGCTTTTCGGCGGAGATCCCGGGGATGGGCTTCTCGCCCGCCGGGTAAATGTCGCAGAGGAACACGATGTCGGCGTCGTTGAAGGCGCGCGTGAACTCTTCGAACAGGAGCTCGGTGCGGGAGTACCGGTGGGGCTGAAACGCCACGATGACGCGCCCCGGGTAGGCGCTCCTCGCCGCGGCGAGCGTTGCTTCGACCTCGGCGGGGTGGTGGCCGTAATCGTCGACGAGCGGCACGCCGCCGACTTCCTGCGTGATGGTGAAGCGGCGCGCGACGCCGTTGAACGACGCGAGACCCTGGCGGATCACGTCGAGCGGGACCTCGAGCTCGTCGGCGACGGCGATCGCAGCGAGGGTGTTGAGCACGTTGTGGCGCCCCGGCATCTTGAGCTCGAACTCGCCGAGCGGTTGGTTGCGGTGGTACACGCGGAACGTCGAGGTGAGACCGTTCGCGGCGAGGCTGCGCGCGGAGTAATCGGCCTGCGGGGACAAGCCGTACGTCACGTGCCGCCGGTGCACGCGGGGCAAGAGCTCTTGCACGTGCGGGTGGTCGAGGCACAAGACGGCGAGGCCGTAGAACGGAACCTTCTCGACGAATTCGACGAACGCGTCCTTGAGCTTCTCGTGCGTGCCGTAGAAGTCGAGGTGCTAGGGGTCGATGTTCGTGATGACCGCG
>DASUTR010000180.1:0-4610 GCA_036374535.1 Polyangiaceae bacterium | reverse complement strand
GCGCGCCGGCCGGCTCGTCGATGCGCCGCCAGCGCCCCTCGAACTCGTCGCCTCGTCGAAACGGCGCCGAGTCGACGCGGAGGAACGCACGAAACGCGTCCCCCGTGAGCCGAACGTGCACGTCGTCGAAGCCGAGGAATCGACGCGTGATGGGGAAGACGCACTTGTAGACGGCTTCCTTCGCGGAGAATACCAATCTAAAGACCACCCCTCGCTCGAGCCCCGAGCTCGAGAGCGCGGCTTCCTCGTCGGCACACACGCGGCGCGCAAGGTCGTCGTCCAGGGGCTCCGCGGGCTCCGCGTCGATTCCGATGCCGCGGTAACGCGCCGAGCGAGCCACGGCCGCGGCGCAGAGACCCCGCGTGTGCGTGATGCTTCCCACGACGTCGGCCGGCCACAGCGGCTCGCGGGTCTCGCCCGCAAGCAGCGGCGCGTCGCCGAGACCGAAGCTCGCGAGCGCGCTCCGCGCGCATTCGCGGCCCTTCGCGAACTCGAGCCGGCGCTTTTCGACGGCGCGCGCGACGAGCGCTTCCTCCTCGGGGAACAGCGGTTTCGCGGGGGCGAGCGGATCGCCGAACGCCGTGATCACGCCTTCGGGGAACAGCCCGTCGAGCACGCGCCCCTCGTAGCGCCGATGCGCTTCGTCGTCGAGTCGGTCTATCTTTCGCGCGTGAACGAACGCGTGGACGTTGCCGTCATCGGTGCCGGAGTCGTGGGTCTCGCGATCGGCCGTGCCCTCGCTCTCGCGGGCCGCGCCGTGCTGTTGCTCGAGGCGGAGCCGATGTTCGGAACTCACACGAGCTCGCGCAACTCCGAGGTGATCCACGCGGGCATCTATTATCCGAAGGGCTCGAAGAAAGCCGTGTCGTGCGTGCGCGGCAAGGAGCTTCTCTACGACTATTGCGCGCGAAACGAGGTGCCTCACCGGCCTCTCGGCAAGCTCATCGTCGCGAGTCGCGAAGAAGAAGTGCCTTCGCTCGACGCTCTGCGAACGAAAGCGGAAGCGAACGGCGTCACCGATCTCGAATGGCTCGACGCGCGCCGCATCGCCGAGCTCGAGCCGGCGGTGCGCGCGGTGCGCGGCCTCTTCTCGCCGTCGTCGGGCATCGTCGACAGCCACGCCGTCATGGCGTCGTACCTCCGCGACGCGCGCGAAGCGGGCGCCGAGCTCGTGCTCTCGTCACCCGTCGTTTCGGGCGCCGTCACGGACGACGGCATCGAGCTCGAGGTCGGCGGCGCCGATCCCATCTCGATCACTTGCAAGACGGTCGTGAACAGCGCCGGGCTCTTCGCGCAGAAGGTCGCCCGCTCGATCCGCGGCGTGCCGGAGAGCTCGATTCCCGGCGCCTTCTACGCGAAAGGCCACTACTTCACGATGAGCGGAAAATCGCCGTTTTCCCACCTCGTCTACCCCATTCCGGCCCCCGGCGGCCTCGGCGTGCACGTGACACTCGATCTCGCGGGGCAGGTACGGTTCGGACCCGACGTTTCCTGGCTCGACGGCGTCGACTACGGCTTCGACGAGCGCCGCGGCGATTCGTTCTACGCCGCCGTGCGCGCGTACTTCCCCGAGCTCGCCGACGGCGCGCTGACGCCGGGCTACACCGGCATTCGCCCGAAGCTTTCCCCCGCCGGAAGCCCGCCGGACGACTTCGTGATCCAGGGCCCGAGCGACCACGGCGTCCCGGGCCTCGTGAACCTCTACGGCATCGAGTCGCCGGGACTCACGTCGTCACTCGCGCTCGCCGACGAGGTCCGCGCGCTGCTCGAAACGTAAACGCGCCGTCCGCGCGCTGCTCGAAACGTAAACGCGCCGCAAGCGTCTTCGTCGTGCGGCTTCAGGTGGCGCGGGCGCGCATGAACTCGAACGTATTTTTCAGGCCCTGCGTGAGATCGAAGGGCTTCGGGACGTAGGCGGCGAGCTTCGAACGGTCGAGCACGCTGCGCTCGAGGTCGCCCGGGCGGTAGGCGCCGGGCACGGTCCCCACGTCTTTGCCGCCGACGTGAATGATCGCCTTGGCGAGCGCGAGCGTCGACGTAGCGTCGCCGGTGCCGACGTTCACCACCGGTTCCTTGACCCGGCCCGCGAGTACGAGCGCGTTCGCTTCGACGACGTCGCTCACGTAGACGTAGTCGCGGACGCAGCCGTCGTCGCCTTCCTTCACGCGGGCGTTCACGCGGAGCGGCTTGCCCTGCAGAAGGAGCCCGAAGAAAATCGCGACGACACCCGCCTCGCCGTGCGGATCCTGCCGTGGCCCGTAGACGTTCGCGTAGCGCAGCGTCGTCGCCGTGAGCCCGCGCTCGCGGCGGTAGACGCCGAGCAGCATTTCGAAGGTGAATTTGTGGATCGCGTACGGGCTGATCGGAACGGGGACCTTCTCTTCCGTCGCGCGCGTGCCTTCGGGAACCTCACCGTAGATGGCGCCGCCCGTGCTCGCGAACACGAAGCGCTCGACCTTCGAGTCCTTGGTGCAGGCATCGAGGAGATTGAGCCCGCCGATGACGTTCACCGACGCGTCTTGCATCGGCTCTCGCACGCTGATGGCGACGCTCGCCTGGGCCGCCTGGTGGGTGACGTGCGTCGGGCGAAACTCGGCGACGGCGCGGAACACGCCGTCGCGATCGCGGAGATCGAGCTCGTAGAGCTTCGCGCCCTTCGCGACGTTCTCCCGCCGCCCCGTGCTGAAGTCGTCGATGACGGCGACCTCGTGCCCTTCCGAGAGCATCCGATCGACGATGTGACTTCCGATGAACCCGGCCCCGCCGCTCACGAGAACGCGCATGGCGGCACTATGTCAGAGCCGGGGGCGCGCGGGGAGAGTAGGGAGAACGCCGCGGGTCGCCCGGGAAAGACGCGTCATTTTTCCCCATTTACCGGGCATTGTGACGCATGCGTTGCGCTTGCCGCCGCCTGGGGCTACCTTCCGCCCCCCTCAATGGCCCGCGTCACCGTCGAAGATTGCCTCGAGAAGGAAGAGAACCGTTTCGCGCTCGTCGTGCTCGCCGCGTCGCGGACCCGATCGCTGATGAAGGGCGCGCCGCAGCTCGTGAACGTGAAGAACAAGCCGCCGGTGATCAGCCTGCGCGAGATCGCGGCTGGTCGCGTGCGCTTCAATCGCGACTCCGGCGAAGTCGTCAAAGAGTACATCGAAGAGCTCCAGCGCCTGGCGCCCTGACGCTCGCCGAGAGGGCCGCCGTTCGGCTCGCGTGACGCGCGCTCCCGAAAAACCGTTCGCCACGAAGCTCGCCGAGCTCGGCTCGGTCGGCGACGCCGGCGCGCTCGCCCACTACACCGACCCCGCGTACTACACGCGCATCTACAAGAACCGGCGCCACGACGTCGAGTACTACGTCGAGCTCGCGCGAGCGACGGGCGGGCCGGTGCTCGAGTACGGGTGCGGCAACGGTCGCGTCGCGCTCGCGATCGCGCGCGCCGGCATCGACGTTCACGGCGTCGACCTTTCGCGCCCCATGCTGGACGACTTCGAGCGTCGCCTCGCGAAGGAGCCACCCGCGACGCGAAAGCACGTGACGATCAAGCACGGCGACATGCGCAAGATCGACCTCTCGCGCGAGTTCGCGCTGGTGATCGTGCCGTTCAACGGCATCATGCACCTCTACGAATCGATCGACGTCGAGGCGCTGTTCGCGCGCGCCTACGACCACCTCGAGAAGGACGGCGTGTTCGTGTTCGATTTCTCGCTGCCCGTTCCCTCCGATCTCGCTCGCAAGCCCGACCGCTGGTACCCGGCGCCGAAGCTCCGCCACCCGACGACGGGAGAAGTCGTGAAGTACGCCGAGCGGTTCGAGTACGATCCCATCCGCCAGCTCTTGCTCATCGTCATGAGGTTCGAGCCGGCCAAGGGAAAACCCTGGACGGTTCCGCTCACCCACCGCCAATTCTTCCCCCGCGAGATCGAAGTGCTGCTGCGCCACACGGGTTTTTCGGACATCGTGCTCACGGCCGATTTCTCCGCTCACCCGGCGGACCGGCTCACCGATTCGGTCGTCGCTTCGTGCCGGAAGGCTTGAAACCCGAAGGGGCCGCCTTAACCTACCCGGGGATCGAATGGCTCAGGACTTCTACAAGGAGCTCGGCGTCGCCCGCACGGCGAGCGCCGACGAGATCAAGAAGAGCTACCGCAAGCTCGCCGCCGAGCTTCACCCCGACAAGCGGCCCGGCGACAAGAAGAGCGAGACGCGCTTCAAGGCCGTGAACCGGGCCTACCAGACGCTGAGCGATCCAGAAAAACGTAAAATTTACGACGAGTTCGGTGAGGACGGCCTGCGGGAGGGCTTCGACGTCGGCGCCGCGCGGTCGTACCGGGAAGCGACGCGCGGCGGTCGCGCGTACGCCGGCGGTTCCGGCAATTTCGAGGACATGTTCGGCGGCCAGGGCGCGAACATCGGCGACCTCTTCGGCGATCTGTTCGGGGGCGGTGGAGCCCGCGGCCGGCGTCGCAGCGCCGGCATGAAGGGTTCGGACGTCGCGGCCGAGGTCACCGTCGATCTCGCGTCGGCGATCCGCGGAGCCGAGCTCCGGCTGCGGGTCCAAGACGGCGGCGACGAAGTGACGGTACGCGTCCCCGCCGGGGCGGGCGACGGCGACC